>NZ_JBFULV010000023.1:0-79642 GCF_054049715.1 Rhizobacter sp. P5_C2
GGGTGCGGGTGCGGGTGCGGGTGCGGGTGCGGGTGCCGGTGCTGGCGTCGGCGCAGGCGCCGGCGCCGGCGCGGGCGTCGGTGTCGAGCCGGAACTGGGTGTCGGTGCCGGGCCGTCATCAGACGAAGGGCCGCATCCGGCGACCAACGTGGTGGCAGCCAGTAGCACCAGGCTGGCGTGCCGCCAAACCGGCTTCAACCGATGCAGCCGCCTGGCAGTTGCGTGAAGGGCCAACCGAGTGTTCGCTGACGAACCGTCGTGACGCATCGAGTCCATGGATTCCTCCGACAGGGCTTGAGCCCATGTGCTTTTTTTCTTCTCCGGCCCTGAGGGGTCCGGACGGACCGAATGCGACAGGCAAGTTCTTGCAGAGGGCAAGCCCACACGGTCTCTTCGGTCTCATCGAGACTGGGCACGGTGTATCACGCCACCTGTCGCGGCCGGCCAATCTGCGCAGACTGTTGCAACTGAGTGGGTGTGTCATCGCAGCTCCACCAGCCGTTTCATAATCGCCGGTCCCCGCCCCCTTCCCAGCGATGCACCCCACACCAGGCCTGAGCGCCGTCGCCGGACTGCGCGTCGGCCACTTCACCGACAGCCGCCGGCCCACCGGCTGCACCGTCGTGCTCGCGCCCGCGGGCGCGGTCGGTGGCGTCGACGTGCGCGGTGCAGCACCCGGCACGCGCGAGACCGACCTGCTGTCGCCACTGAATGCCGTCGAACACGTGCACGCGGTGCTGCTGGCCGGCGGCAGCGCGTTCGGGCTCGACGCCGCCGGCGGCGTGATGCGCTGGCTCGAGGAGCGCGGCATCGGCTACCCGGTCGGCCCGCACCGCGTGCCGATCGTGCCGGCGGCGATCCTGTTCGACCTCTCCGTCGGCGCTGGCGGCATCCGCCCCGATGCCGCGGCCGGCTACGCCGCCTGCGAGGCCGCGGGTGATGCGCCGTGCGCCGAAGGCAACGTCGGTGCCGGTGCTGGCGCCTTGGTCGGCAAGCTGTTCGGTCTGGAGCGCGCGATGCGCGGCGGCTTCGGCCATGCCAGCGTCACGGTGGCGGGCATCACCGTCGGCGCGTGGGTCGCGGTCAATGCGCTCGGCGACGTGGTCGATCCGCGCAGCGGCCGCGTGCTGGCCGGTGCCCGCAGCGCCGACGGCCTCGGCCTGCTCGACAGCACGCAGGCGCTGCTGCGTGGCGAACTGCCGCACTCCATGCAACCCGGTGCCGCGACGACGATCGGCGTGGTCGGCACCGACGCGGTGCTGACCAAGGCCCAGGCCAACAAGCTCGCGCAGACCGCGCACGACGGGCTCGCGCGCAGCATCAGCCCGGTCCACACCCAGAGCGACGGCGACACCGTGTTCGCGCTTGCCACCGGCGCCAGCGGGCTCGTCGCCCACCCGACGCTGCTCGGCACGATGGCCGCCGAGGCGATGGCGCGGGCCGTCGTGCGTGCGATCGAGGCGGCCACCGGCTGGGGGCCGTATCCCGCCGCGCGCGACCTGGGCCTGCCCGCATGAGCGACACCTCGGCCGACACCTTCCCGCCCATCGTCTTCGTGCACGGCAACGGCGACACCGCCGCGCTGTGGCTCACCACCGTCTGGCGTTTCGAGAGCAACGGCTGGCCGCGCGAGCGGCTGCACGCGATCGACATGCCCTGCCCGCTCGCGCGCGATGACGACGGCGTCGCGCAACCCGGCCGCAGTTCCAGCGACGACGCGCGCCGCTGCGTCGCCGACGCGGTCGAGCAGGCCTGCCGCCGGCATGGTGTCGCGCAGGTCGTGCTGATCGCCAACTCGCGCGGCGGCTTCGCAGTGCGCAACTTCATCGCGAACGGCGGTGCGCGGCAGGTCTCGCACGCGATCCTCGGCGGCACGCCGAACCACGGCGTGTGGGCCGATGCGGCGTTTCGGCCGGGCAACGAGTTCAACGGCGCCGGTCCGTTCCTGCAGCGGCTGAATGACCCAGGTGACGGCAGCGAGACGACGCCCGGCCCGCGCTGGATGACCGTGCGCTCCGACGGCAACGACAAGTACGCGCAGCCCGACGGCCTGTGGATCGGCGCGCCCGGCCGGCCGACCGGCGTCGACGCCGACAGCCCGGCGCTGCGCGGCGCGCACAACGTCGTGATCGCCGGCATCGACCACCGCGAGACCTCGTTCGGCCCGGCCGCGTTCGACGTGATGTGGCGCTTCCTGACCGGCCGCGCGCCGGCGACCCTGCAGCCCACGCCATCGGACGGCGCGATCGAGCTCTCGGGCACCGTCTCGGGCCTGCACCCGCAGGCCGCGGTGCACGACAACCTGCCGCTGGCCGGCGCCACGGTCGAGGTGCATGCCACCGATGCGGCCAGCGGCGAACGCGTCGGCCCGCCGCTGTACCGCCACGTCGTCGGCAGCGATGGCGCCTGGGGCCCGCTCGCGACCGACAGCCGCACGCCGCTCGAGTTCGTCATCAGCGCGCCCGGACACAGCACGACGCACGTCTACCGCTCGCCGTTCACGCGCTCGTCGTCGCTGGTGCACCTGCGAGCGATGCGGCTGGCGGATGTCGATGCCGATGCCGACCCGGCCGCCGACCGCGAGGCCCTCTCGCTGGTGCAGCTGAGCCGGCCACGCGGCTACTTCGGCGTGCCGCGTGACCGCATCCTGCTCGACGGCCACCCACCGGCCGGGCTGCCGCCGGGCGTCGCGGGCCTGTCGCTGGCTGCCGTCAAGGTGACCGACACGGCAGGCCGTGCGGTGGCCGCAGAATTCAACGGCGAGCGCATTGTCGGCCGCGCCTGGCCGTGCGCCGAGGGGCACGTCGTGCTGCTCGAACTCCATTCCTGAACGAAAGAATCTTCGATGCGTTTGTCGCAGGTGTTGTTTTCCCAAGGCTTCGGCACGCGCCGCGAATGCGAGGGTCTGATCTGGCACGGGCTCGTATCGGTCGGCGGGCGGGTGATCGAGGAGCCGGCCGAAGAGCTCGACACCGAGGGCCTGCTGTTCACGGTGCAGGGCCGCGAATGGCGGTTCCACGAGAAGGCGCTGGTGCTGCTGCACAAGCCGACCGGCCATGAATGCTCGCAGAAGCCCAAGCATCACCCGAGCGTGCTGAACCTGCTGCCGCTGCCGCTGCGCAACCGCGGCGTGCAGCCGGTCGGGCGGCTCGACGAAGACACCACCGGGCTGCTGCTGCTGACCGACGACGGCACGCTGATCCACCGGCTGACCTCGCCGAAGCACCATGTGCCGAAGGTGTACGAGGTGACCGCCAAGCACGAGGTGACGCCGGACCAGGTGGCCAAGCTGCTGGACGGCGTGGTGCTCGACGACGACCCGGCACCGGTGCGCGCCGCGGCCTGCGAGGCCACCGGCACGAACACGCTGCGGCTCACGCTGACCGAAGGCAAGTACCACCAGGTCAAGCGCATGGTGGCCGCGGCCGGCAACCGGGTCGAGGCGCTGCACCGCAGCAGCTTCGGCGAGCTGACGCTGGAGGGCGTGCCGAGCGGCGCGTGGCGCTGGGTCAGTGCGGCGGAGCGGGAACAGCTGGTGCGCAAGCGCTGATCTCGGGGGGTGCTCCGCGCGAGCGGCGCGCTGCGCCGCGACGGATAATGCCCGCCCATGCGCGTCTTCAGCGGCTTTCATCATCCCGGCATCGCCGATGCCTGCGCCCTCACCATCGGCAACTTCGACGGCGTCCACCGTGGCCACCAGGCCATGCTGGCGCTGCTGCGCAGCGAGGCGCAGCACCGCGGGTTGCCGTCGTGCGTGATGACCTTCGAGCCGCACCCGCGCGACTACTTCGCCCGCGCCGCCGGCAAGCCCGAGCTGGCCCCGGCGCGCATCGCGACGCTGCGCGACAAGCTCTCCGAACTGGAGCGCTGCGGCATCGACCAGGTCGTGGTGCTGCGCTTCGACCACGCGCTCGCGTCGCTGTCGCCCGAGGCCTTCATCGTCGACATGCTGGTGCGCGGGCTGGGCACCCGCTACATCCTGGTCGGCGACGACTTCCGCTTCGGCGCCCGGCGGGGCGGCGACTACGCGATGCTCGATGCCGCCGGCCCGGCCCAGGGCTTCGACGTGGCCCGCATGAAGAGCTACGAGGTGCACGGGCTGCGGGTGTCGAGTTCGGCGGTGCGGCAGGCGCTGGCCGCCGGCGACATGGTGCAGGTCGAATCGCTGCTGGGCCGCAGCTACAGCATCAGCGGCCACGTGGTGCACGGGCGCAAGCTCGGCCGCGAGCTGGGATTCCGCACGCTGAACCTGCGCTTCGCCCATGCCAAGTCGGCCGCGATGGGCATCTACGCGGTGCGCACCCACGGGCTGGGCGAGCAGCCGCTGGACGGCGTCGCGAGCCTGGGCGTGCGCCCGACGGTCGAAGACGCCGGCCGCGTGCTGCTCGAAGTGCATTGCCTCGATTGGCCTGCACGCCTCGGGGCCGAGGGGGCCTACGGTAAACTCGTCAGGGTGGAACTGCTGCACAAACTTCGCGATGAAGCCCGTTTCGACGGGCTGGAAGCCCTGACGGCGGCGATCGAGCAGGACGTGCAGGACGCCCGCGTCTGCCTCGCCTCGTACGCCGCGCAACGCCGCCAGACCACGCGCGACCGAATTTAACGCTCGCCGCCCCTCCCCTTCTTTTCGCGAGCCCCGGCGCCCTGGCGCCGGCACCTGTCTTCGAGACGCGCCGCGCGGCGCGCAAAGCCATGACCGACAAGACCACGGACTACCGAAGCACCCTCAACCTGCCCGACACGCCGTTCCCGATGCGCGGCGACCTGCCCAAGCGCGAACCGGGCTGGATCAAGGACTGGAGCGACCAGGGCGTCTACAAGCAGTTGCGCGATGCCCGCGTGAACCGCCCGCGCTTCGTGCTGCACGACGGCCCGCCCTATGCCAACGGCACGCTGCACGTCGGCCACGCGGCCAACAAGATCCTGAAGGACATGATCGTCAAGGCGCGCCAGCTGGCCGGCTACGACGCGCGCTACACGCCGGGCTGGGATTGCCACGGCCTGCCGATCGAGAACCAGATCGAGAAGACCTTCGGCCGCAACCTCGACCGCGCCGACGTACAGGCCAAGAGCCGCACGTATGCCGGCGAGCAGATCGCGCAGCAGATGGCCGATTTCAAGCGCGTCGGCGTGCTGGGCGACTGGGACCACCCGTACCGCACGATGGACTTCGGCAACGAAGCCAACGAGATCCGCGTGCTGAAGCGGCTGATCGAGCGCGGCTTCGTCTACCGCGGGCTGAAGCCGGTCTACTGGTGCTTCGACTGCCACTCGTCGCTGGCCGAGTTCGAGATCGAGTACGCCGACAAGCAGTCGCAGACGGTCGACGTCGCCTTCCTGGCGGCCGAGCCGGCGAAGGTGGCCGCGGCCTTCGGCCTGCCATCGCTCGCGAAGGAAGCGTTCGCGGTGATCTGGACCACCACCGCGTGGACCATCCCCGCCAACCAGGCGCTGAACCTGAACCCGGCGCTCGAGTACGCGCTGGTCGACACCGAGCGCGGCATCCTGCTGCTGGCGCTGGCGCTGGTCGACAAGTGCCTGGAGCGCTACGGCCTCACCGGCACGGTGCTCGCGACCACGCTCGGCAAGAACCTCGACGGCCTCACCTTCCGCCACCCGCTGGCGCACGTCGACCCCGGCTACGACCGCGTGAGCCCGGTGTACCTGGCCGACTACGCGACCGCCGATGATGGCACCGGCATCGTGCACTCGTCGCCGGCCTACGGCGTGGACGACTTCAACTCCTGCCGCGAGCATGGCCTCGCGATCGACGACATCCTGAACCCGGTGCAGGGCAACGGCGTCTACGAGGCGACGCTGCCGCTGTTCGGTGGCCAGCACATCTGGAAGGCCGCGCCGCTGGTGGCCGATGCGCTGCGCGATGCCGGCCGGCTGCTCGCCACCTCGAAGCTGACGCACAGTTACCCGCACTGCTGGCGCCACAAGACGCCGGTGATCTACCGCGCCGCGGCGCAGTGGTTCGTGCGCATGGACGAGGGCGACGGCGTGTTCACGAAGGACAAGGCGCCGAAGACGCTGCGCCAGACCGCGCTCGAGGCCATTGGCCAGACGAACTTCTTCCCGGAGAACGGCCGGGCCCGGCTGCACGACATGATCGCGAACCGGCCCGACTGGTGCATCAGCCGCCAGCGCAACTGGGGCGTGCCGCTGCCGTTCTTCCTGCACAAGGCGACCGGCGAGCTGCACCCCGACACGATGGCGCTGATCGACCGCGCGGCCGAGGTGGTGCAGCAAGGCGGCGTCGAGGCGTGGTCGAAGCTGACGGTCGACGAGGTGCTGGGCGCCGAAGCCGGCGACTACATCAAGAGCAACGACATCCTCGACGTGTGGTTCGATTCGGGGTCGACCTTCTACCACGTGCTGAACGAGAAGGTCGGCAGCCAGCCGGGCACCACCGCCGGGCCGGAGGGGGCAGCCGGCCCCGAGGCCGACCTGTACCTCGAAGGCCATGACCAGCACCGCGGCTGGTTCCATTCGTCGCTGCTGATCGCCTGCGCGACGGAAGGCCATGCGCCGTACCGCGGCCTGCTGACGCACGGCTTCACGGTCGACGGCCAGGGCCGCAAGATGAGCAAGAGCCAGGGCAACTTCATCTCGCTGCAGGAGTCGGTGCAGGAGATGGGGGCCGAGATCCTGCGCCTGTGGTGCGCGTCGACCGACTACTCGGGCGACCTCGCGATCGACAAGAAGATCCTGGCGCGCGTCGTCGATGCGTACCGCCGCATCCGCAACACGCTGCGCTTCATGCTGGCCAACACCAGCGATTTCGACCCGGCGACCGATCTGGTGCCGCTGGCCGACATGCTCGAGATCGACCGCTATGCGCTCGCGCGCGCGGCGCAGTTCCAGGCCGAGGTGCTGAAGCACTACGAGGTCTACGAGTTCCACCCGGTGGTGGCCAAGCTGCAGGTGTTCTGCAGCGAGGACCTGGGCGCGTTCTACCTCGACGTCTTGAAGGACCGGCTGTACACCACCGCGCCGAAATCGCTGGCCCGGCGCAGCGCGCAGACCGCGCTGTGGCATGTGACGCACGCGATGCTGCGCTGGATGGCACCGTTCCTGAGCTTCACCGCCGAGGAGGCCTGGAAGGTGTTCGCGCCGGCGCAGTCGGCGTCGATCTTCATCGAGACCTTCAGTGACACCTCGGCCTGGGCCGACGACGCGCTGCTCGCGAAGTGGAGCCGGCTGCGCGAGATCCGCGACGTGGCCAACAAGGAGATCGAGGCGCTGCGCAGCGCGGGCCAGGTCGGCTCGTCGCTGCAGGCCGAGCTGCTGATCACCGCGGCGGCCGACGACCTCGCGCTGCTCGCGTCGCTCGGCGACGACCTGCGCTTCGTGACGATCACGTCGCAGGCGCGGATCGCGACGGGCGCGGAACTGGCCGTCGCCGTGACGCCGTCGTCCGCGACCAAGTGCGAGCGCTGCTGGCACTACCGCGACGATGTCGGCAGCGATGCGCAGCATCCGACCATCTGCGGCAGGTGCACAAGCAACCTGTACGGTTCGGGCGAGGCGCGTACAGTCGCCTGAAATTTTGCAAGGAGCCCTCGATGAACCACAACGATCCTCGCGTGGAGTACCCCGATCTGTTCAAGCTGCCGGTGGATGAGCGGCTGCAGCTGGTCGAGGAGTTGTGGGACAGCATCGCGGAAGAGAAAAAGCACGACACCACGCCCGTGTCGGAAGCCGTGGCACTCGAACTCCGCGAACGTCTCGCCCACTACGAAGCCCATCCGGAGTCGGCCTTGACCTGGGATGAAGTCCAGCGGCGAGCGCGCGAGGACTGATGCGCAAGCTTGTTTTCACATCCCACTCGTCCAAGGACTTTCGACAGGCACGCCGCTGGTACGAGGAGCAACGTGAAGGCTTGGGGCCGAAGTTCATGGACGCGGCGAATGCGACATTGATGCACATCCAGCGCGCTCCCCTTTCCTTCCAGGAAGTGCTGGCGCCGTTCCGCCGGGCCGTGATCCGACGATTTCCTTACGAACTGTTCTACACGTTTGATGACCAGAGGGTCCTGGTCGTCATGTTGTTCCACACGGCACGCGATCCCGCTGTCGCGCTCGCACGCCTGCGCAATCACTGACACCATGTCCTTCAAGAAATCCTCCGCCTCCCTGCTCCCCTGGCTGGGCATCGCCCTCGTCGTCATCGTGCTCGACCAGCTGACCAAGTCGCTGATCCTCGCCAACTTCGCGTACGGTGACAGCGTCCATGTCACGCCGTTCTTCAACGTGGTCCGGGTGCACAACACCGGCGCGGCGTTCTCGTTCCTGGCCGGTGCCTCGGGCTGGCAGCGCTGGTTCTTCGTCGGGCTGGGCGCAGTGGCCGCCGGGTTCATCGTCTGGATGCTGCGCAGCCACGGCGGCCAGAAGATGTTCGCGTGGGCGCTCGCGCTGATCCTCGGCGGCGCGCTCGGCAACGTGATCGACCGGCTGCTGCACGGCTACGTCGTTGACTTCATCCAGGTGCACTGGGCCGACAAGTTCTTCCCGTCGTTCAACCTCGCCGACAGCGCGATCACGCTCGGCGCGATCCTGCTGATCGTCGACGAGCTGCGGCGGGTGCGCAAGGGCAAGTAGCCGCTGCGCCCCGTGCCTGGCCTGAGCCGTCAGGCCAGCTTCGTGAGGAAGCCGCGGATCGCGTCCGCGATCTCCGCGGCATGCGTCTCCAGCGCGAAATGCCCGGTCTCGAAGAACTGCACCTGTGCCGCGTCGATGTCGCGCTTGAACGCCTCGGCGCCCGCCGGCAGGAAGAACGGATCGTGCCGCCCCCACACCGCGAGCAGCGGCGGCTGGTGCTTGCGGAAATACGCCTGGAACTGCGGGTACAGCGCGACGTTGCTCGCGTAGTCCACGAACAGGTCGAGCTGGATCTCGTGCGCATCCGGCCGCGCCAGGTAGTGGTTGTCCAGCCCGTAGCCGTCGGGCGACACCCGGCTCGCATCGGCCACGCCGTGCGTGTACTGCCACAGCGTCGCTTCCGGCGCCAGGAATGCGCGCAACGCATCGCGGTGCGCCGGGGTCGGCTCGCGCCAATAGGCCTGGATCGGGTTCCAGCCCTCGCTCAAGCCTTCTTCATAGGCATTGCCGTTCTGCGTGACGATCGCCGTGATGCGCTCCGGGTGCTTCAGCGCCAGCCGCAGGCCGACCGGCGAACCGTAGTCGAACACGTAGATCGCGTAGCGCGCCAACCCGAGCTGCTCGGTGAAACCGTCGATCACCTGCGCCAGGTTGTCGAAGGTGTACGCGAACTGCTCGCGCGGCAGCAGCGTCGTCTGGCCGAAGCCCGGCAGGTCCGGTGCGATCACGCGGTAGCGGTCCGCCAACTTCGGGATCAGGTCCCGGAACATGTGGCTCGAACTGGGAAACCCATGCAGCAACAACAGCACCGGTGCCAGTGCCGGCCCGGCTTCCCGGTACGCCACCTCATGCTCGCCCACGCTCACGCGCCGATAGCTCACGTTCGTCATCTCTCGCTCCTTCAAGTAACCACACAAATGTGTTCGATCAGGTTAACTTCTTGGAAGTAACCTGTCAAACAACATCAATAGAGTTACGAGCGTTGCGCGTGGCGTTCACGGTGGGCGGCCTGCTTGGCCCGGTTGCCGCAGACGGCCATGTTGCACCAGCGGCGTTTGTGACCGCGTGTCCTGTCGAGGAACAACAGCGTGCAGGCGGGCCCCTCGCAGGCCTTTACCTGGCTGAAGTCCGCGCTGGTCAGCAGCTCCGCCATCGCCTGGGCGATCGGCAGCAACAGCGCATCCGGCGAGCGCCAGCGCCGCATCGGCGCCCATTGCAGGCCGGTGATGCTGTCGTCGACGGCGGCCGGGTCTGCCGCAGCGCAGATCTGGCCGTAGCCTTCGTCGCGAGCCAGCAACCGGTTCAGCGGTTCCAGCCCCGCCACCGCCTGCGCGTCGAGGCGCCGCCCGCGGTGCTCGCGCACGAAGCCGCGGAACCACTCGCGCAGCGCCCGGGCCTGCGCGGCGACGGCGTCGAGTTCGCCGGGGCCGGCGTTGGCGAGGGTCTCGTCCAGCACCGATGCCGGCACCAGGCCCGCCTGCCGCAGCCAGGCGATCAGGTCCTCGCCCGACGCCAGGTACTCCACCGGCACGTCCAGCGGCACCGACACCGAGTTGAGGAAGTCCAGGCCGAGCGCATCGGCGATGAACATCGCGGGAGGTCTGGCATCCGTCATCGCATCACCTTGTGGGGTTCGACTCGGCCGAGTCGATAACCGTCAATTCTAATGTTGACAGGTTATATCTATGAAGATAACCTGCAATCCTCATTTTTTTCGGTTATGCACGGAGGACGCAATGACGATGACAGCACGCGAGAACCAGCGCTTTATGGCGCAGAGGATGAAGCCGACGGTCGCGCTGATCCTGGAAGCGGTCGAGCACCGCGCCGCATGAGGAGCACCAGCATGTCGAATTCAGTCGTGATCGTGACCGGCGCCAGTTCCGGCATCGGCAAGGCAACCGCCTTGCGCCTCGCGAAGGACCACGCTTGCGTGGTGTTGTGCGCGCAGCGCCAGGACGCGCTGGAGGAAGTGGCAACGCAGATCCGTGCGATGGGAAAGCAGGCGCTCGTCGTGGCCGCGGACCTGAGCCGACCCGACGCTGCGGACACCGTGGTCGGCGCAGCGCTGCAGGCCCACGGGCGCATCGATGCGCTGGTCAACGTGGCCGGCGCGGTACCGGGCCTCGACGTGTTCGCGATGACGGACGCGCAATGGGACGCCGGCATGGCGCTGAAGTTTCACGGCGCGCGCCGGTTGACGCTGCGCGCGTGGGAGGCGCTGCGCGCGAGCAGCGGCAGCGTGGTGTTCGTGTCGGGCAACGCGGCGGAGGCACCGAAGGCGTCGATGGCGGCGGTGGGCGCGATCAACGCGGCCATCGAAGCGCTGGCGAAAGCCTTCGCCGAACGCGGCATCGCCGACGGCGTTCAGGTGAACAGCGTCTCGCCCGGCGCGGTGATGACGGGCCGGCGCCTCGGCATGATCGAGCGCATGGCCACCGCCAAGGGCATCACGCTGGACGACGCGAAGGCGGCCGTTTTGCAGCAGGCCGGCATCCGCCGCTTCGGCGAGGCCGACGAGATCGCCGAGCTGATCGCGTTCGCGGTGTCGCCCGGCGCGCGCTGGATGACCGGCACGGTGCTGCGCATCGACGGCGGCGAGACGAGGTCGGTGTGATCTCGTCGATCTAGGCCGACACGCCGACGATCACGCTGGAGGCCTTGAACACCGCGATCGCGGTGCTGCCGACCTCCAGCGCCAACGCGGCCGCGCTGTCGTTCGTGATGATGGCCGCCACCGCGCCGCCACCGGCCAGTGCCATCACCACCTCGCAGTTCACCGCGCCCGGCGTGACCCGCGACACCACGCCCTTCAGCTGGTTGCGGGCCGACAGGCGAACGCCGCGCATCTCGGTCATCAGGATGATCGACGAGGCCTTGATCAGCGCGAAGGCCTTCGCGCCGACCACGAGCCCAAGTTCGAGCGTGCTCTCGTGCGTGATGCTCGCGACGATGCGCAGCCCGCCGATCGCCTCCAGCTCGATCTCGTCGTTGACGGCGCCGCCGCGCAACCCCACCACGGTGCCGGCGAACTGGTTGCGTGCGCTCGTTCTCATCGCCAGCCCTTCAAGCAGTGAATAGTCGCCGGCCAGGCCCGCGGCCTGCCGGTTCAAGCGCTCGACGAAGCGCGCATGCTCCTGCTGGATCAGCACGACGTTGCGCAACAGCTGCTCGCCGCGCGGCGTGAGCCGCGTGCGGCCGCCGCCGGGGCCGCCGGCGCTGCGTTCCAGCAGCGGCTCGCCGGCCAGGTTGCTCATCTGCTCGACCGCGTCCCACGCGCCCTTGTAGCTGAAGCCGGCGGCCTTCGCGGCCTGCGTGATCGAGCCCAGCCGCGCAATTTCCACCAGCAGCCCGATGCGGCGCGCACCGGCCAGGCTCTGTCCGCCCAGGTTCAGCGTCAGCTCGGCGGCGAGCGTGAGGCTGTCGTCCGGTGCGTCAGTCACCGACGACTCCATCGCGCAGATGCAGCACCTGTTCGCCGAAGCGGCGCAGGTCGTCCGGGTCGTGCGTGATCATCACCAGCGGGATGTCGATCTGCGCCAGCAGCCGGTCCAGCTCGTCGCGCGTGCGCTCGCGCAGGTCCGGGTCGAGCGCGGAGAACGGCTCATCCAGCAGCAGCGCGCGCGGCGCGGCAACCAGCGCACGGGCGAGCGCGGTGCGCTGGCGCTGGCCGCCCGAGAGCTGGTGCGGCAGCTGCGACGCGACCGGCGTGAGCTCGAGCGCGGCGAGCCAGCGCTCGACCGCCTCGCCGCCGGCATCGCGAGGCGGATTCAACCAGCCGCGCCGCAGGCCGAAGGCGACGTTCTGCCGCACGTTCAGTTGCGGGAACAGCGCGTAGTCCTGGAACAGGTAACCGAAGCGGCGTTGCCGCGCCGGCACCGCGATGCGCGCGCCGCTGTCGAACAGCGTCTCGCCGTTGAACGCGATGCGGCCGGCGTCGGGCCGCAGCAGCCCGGCGATCGCCTGCAGCGTCAGCGACTTGCCCGCGCCCGACGGCCCGTAGATCACCGTGCGGCGCGCCTGCGCGGTGAAGCGCACCTGCAGCTCGAAGCGCCGCTGCGGGCTGCTGACCGTCTTGCGGATGTCGACCTCGAAGCTCATCGCACCGCACTCCCCCGCAAAGGCCGGCCGGACAACAAGCGCCCGGCCAGCAGCAGCACCACGATGCAGGTCAGCGACGTGATCAGCACCAGCACGTTGGCCACGCCGTCCTGCCCGGCCTGCACCGCTTCGTAGACCGCGACCGACAGCGTCTGCGTGCGCCCGGGGATGCTGCCGGCCACCATCAGCGTCGCGCCGAACTCGCCGAGCGAGCGCGCGAACGACAGCAGCAGTCCGGCCAGGATGCCGCGCCACGCGAGCGGCAGCGTGATGCGAAAGAACACCGCCGCCTCCGACAGGCCCAGCACGCGCCCGGCGTTCTCCAACTGCGGGTCGACCCCCTCGAAGGCCGCGCGCGCCGCCTTCAGCACCAGCGGCAGCGCGACCACGCTCGCCGCGATCACCGCGCCCTGCCAGGTGAAGATCAGCTGGATGCCCAAGTGCTCGTACAGCCAGGCGCCGAGCCAGCCGCGCTTGCCGATCAGCACCAGCAGGTAGTAGCCGAGCACGGTCGGCGGCAGCACCATCGGCAGCGTGAGGATCGCATCGAGCAGCTCGCGCCCCGGGAAGCGCCCGCGCGCCAGCAGCAGGCCCAGGCCGACGCCGAGCACCAGGTCGATCAGCGTGGCCCAGCCGGCCACCTTCAGCGACAGCGCGAGCGGAATCCACGCGGACTCCGCGGCGTTCACGGCTTCTGGAAGCCGTAGCGCGCCAGCACCGCCTGGCCGGCCGGCGACAGCAGGTAGTCGACGAAGGCGCGAGCGGCCGCCGGGTTCGGGCCGCCGGCGATCAGCGCCACCGGGTAGCGGATGGGGGTCTCGGTGGGCACGGTGAGYGCCACCTTGACCTTGTCCTTCAGCACCGCGGCGTCGGTGCCGTAGACGAAGCCGGCCTCGGCCTCGCCGCGCGCCACGTAGTCGAGCGCCTGGCGCACGTTCTGCGCGTAGACGGCCTTGGGTTCGACGTCGGCCCACAGCTTCGCGGCCTCGAGCGCGCCCTTCGCGTAGCGGCCGGCCGGCACGCCGCTCGGCTGGCCGAGCGCGATGCGCTTGACGGCCGGCTGCTTCAGGTCGGCCAGCGTGGCCAGCGCCAGCGTGCTGTCGGACGGCGTGACCAGCACCAGCGTGTTGCTGACGAAGTCGCGGCGCGAGCCGGCGGCCACCAGTTGCTGTGTTTGCGCGCGGTCCATCGTCTCCTGGTCGGCCGACGCGAACACGTCGACCGGCGCGCCCTTGGCGATCTGCGCCAGCAAGGCGTCGGAGGCGGCGAAGTTCAGCAGCAGCTTGGTGCCGGGGTTCTGCGCCTCGAAGGCGGGAGCCAGTTCCTTGAAGGCGTTGGTCAGGCTGGCGGCGGCCGAGACGGTCAGGTCGGCGGCGTGGGCCGTGGTGGCGAGGACCGAGAAGGCCGCGATCAGCAGGCGGGCAGCGAGGCGCATGGTGGGGCGATACAGCGTGGAGGACCCCGAAATGTAGCGCACTACATTTCGCGTGGCCCGGATGCCAATCCGGGCTACGGGATCAGCACCGAACCGCCGACCGTCTTGCGCGATTCCAGGTCGGCGTGCGCCTGCGCCGCGTCCTTCAGCGCGTAGCGGTGCTCCACCGGGATCTTCACCTGCCCGCTGGTCACCATCGCGAACAGCTCGTCGGCCATGACCTGCGTCGACTCGCGGGTCGCGATGTGCGTGAACACCGTGGGCCGCGTCAGGAACAGCGAGCCCTTCGCGCCGAGCACGCCCAGGTCGAACGGAGGCACCTTGCCCGACGCGCTGCCGTAGCTGGCCATCAGGCCGAAGGGCTGCAGGCAGTCGAGCGACTTGTCCCAGGTGTCGCGGCCGACGCCGTCGTACACCACCTTCACGCCCTTGCCGCCGGTGATCTCGCGCACCCGGGCCGCGAAATCCTCCCGCGCGTAGTTGATCGTGAAGGCCGCGCCGTGCGCCTGTGCGGCGGCGCATTTCTCGTCGGTGCTCGCGGTGCCGATCAGCTGCAGCCCGAGCGCGCGCGCCCATTGGCAGGCGATCAGCCCGACCCCGCCGGCCGCGGCATGGAACAGCACGAAGTCGCCCGCCACGAGGCCTCCCTGCGGCAGCGTGCGGCGCAGCAGGTACTGCGTCGTGAAGCCCTTCAGCATCATCGCCGCGCCTTCGTCGAAGCCGATCGCGTCGGGCAGCTTCACGACGCACTTGGCCGGCATCACCCGCAGCGTCGCGTAGGCACCGGGCGGCTGGCTGACGTAGGCCGCGCGGTCGCCCACGCGCAGGTGCGAGACGCCCTCGCCCACCGCCTCGACGATCCCCGCGCCTTCGACGCCGATGCCGAACGGCGCCGGCAGCGCGTACGCGCCGCTGCGGTGGTAGACGTCGATGTAGTTGATGCCGACCGCATGGTGGCGGATGCGGATCTCGCCCGGGCCGGGTTCGCCGACCACGACCTCCGACAGCGTCAGGGTCTCGGGTCCGCCGGCTCGATCGAGGCGGACGGCGTGTGCAGTAAGTGGCATGGCTTGCTCCAGTGGATGCGGTATCGTGCCAGCACTCCCGCGACCCCTGCCCACGCCCGGTCTTGAAACGCCTCACCACCGCACCCAACCTCGCCCTCGCCCAGCTGTGGGCCGACATGCTCACGCAGACGGGTATCCCCACGACCGTGCAGCGCGCGTTCGCCAGCAGCCTCTCCGGCGGCGTGCCGCCCAGCGAGACGCTGCCCGAGCTGTGGGTCGACGACGAGGCCGACCATGCACTCGCCGTCGTGCGGCTGAACGAGCTGCAGCATCCGCGCCGCCAGCTGTGGGCCTGCCCGCAATGCCATGAAGTGATCGACGGCCCGTTCGAGCAGTGCTGGAACTGCGGCGCCGCGATGCCTTCCGCATGACGGCGCTGAATCCCCGCATCATCCTGATGCTGACCCTGCCGCCGGTGCTGTGGGCCGGCAACGCGGTGGTCGGCCGGCTGATGGTCGGCAGCGTGCCGCCGCTCGCGCTGAATGCGCTGCGCTGGTCGCTCGCCTTCGTGCTGCTGCTGCCGCTCGGCTGGCGCCTGCTGAAGCAGCCGCGCGACCTGCTCGAACGCTGGCGCTACCTGGCACCGCTCAGCCTGGTGGGCGTCGGCAGCTACAACGCGCTGCAGTACATGGCGGTGAGCACCTCCACGCCGATCAACGTCACGCTGATCGCCGCCAGCTCGCCGCTCTTCATGCTGGCCGTCGGCGCGCTGGCGTATGGCGAGCAGCCGACGCGGCGCCAAGCCGCCGGCGCCGCGCTGTCGCTGCTGGGCGTCGCGCTGGTGCTGTCGCACGGCCACCCGTCGACGCTGCTGCAGCTGCACCTGGTGCCCGGCGACCTGCTGATGCTGCTGGCCACCGCGCTGTGGGCGATCTACAGCTGGATGCTGGCGCGCCCGCCGGCCTCGATGCGCTACCCCGAGCGGCCGGCCTGGAGCGGCGCCGAGTTCCTGCTCGCGCAGGTCGGCTTCGGCGCGCTGTGGGCCGCCGCCGGCGCGGGCGCCGAGCAGGCGCTCACCGGGCAGCCGGTGCTGTGGTCGGGGTCGGTGTACGCGGCGCTGGCCTACGTGGCGATCGGCCCGTCGATCGTCGCCTACTTCTGCTGGGGCGCCGGCGTCACCGCGGTGGGGCCGGCGATCGCCGCCTTCTTCGCCAACCTGACACCGGTGTTCGCCGCGCTGATGTCGGCCGCGATGCTCGGCGAAGGGCCGCAGTGGTACCACATCGCGGCGTTCGGGCTGATTGCCGCGGGGATCGTCGTAACATCCCGCGCAGCGCCCCGCAGGACACCATGACACCTTCCGGTTCCGACGCAGCTCCCCCCGCCCGCAAGCGTTCCTGGCAACTGCTGTACGGTGCCGCTGCGCTGCTGATCCTGGTGGTGATCGGGCTTGACCAGTTCCTGGGCGTCAAGGTCAACGAGCGCTTCGGCGATTCGCTGGCCGCCGACCGCGGCTGGGCCGCGCGCTTCGAGGCGCTGGGCGAGCTGCGCCGGCTGGCCGGCGAGGTCGACGCGCCGGCCAACGACATCTTCGCGTCGGGCCAGGTCGACACCGAGCGCCTGCGGCTGCATGCCGCGCATGAGCGCTTCAAGCAGTCGCTCGCGACCGCGATGCAACGCTTCGAGAGCCACCCGGCCGAAGGCGAACGCGAGCTGATGGTGCAGGGGCTGCAATCGGCCGGCAGCACGGTGCAGCGCATGGTCGAGCAGTCCGAGACCACGCTGCAGCGCTTCGGCGAACAGCGGCTCGATGCGGCGTCGCGCGCGATGGTCGAGGTCGACCGCAGCTACGCGCAGCTGCAAGAGGATCTGCGCGGGGTCGGGCGCATCTCGCGCACCCTCCAGAAGGCGCAGTTCGATGCGCTGAGCCGGTCGGTGAGCCGCTACCGCTGGCTCGAGTTCGCGAGCGCCGTCGGCGTCACCGCGATCACGCTCGGCATGCTGGTCTACGGCTTCCTGATCCGCCGCCGCATGGAAATGGCGTCGGCCGACAAGGCCCGGCACCTGACCGAGCTGCAGGCCGCGAAGGACGCGGCCGAGGCGGCGAGCCAGGCCAAGTCGCAGTTCCTCGCCAACATGAGCCACGAGATCCGCACGCCGATGAACGGCGTGCTGGGCATGACCGAGCTGCTGATGGGCACGACGCTGAACGACCAGCAGCGCCGCTTCGCCGACAGCGCGCACCGCTCGGGCCAGGCGCTGCTGGGCGTGATCAACGACATCCTCGATTTCTCGAAGATCGAGGCCGGCAAGTTCGAGGTCGAATCGCTGCCCTTCAACCCCTGCGAGGTGGCCTACGACGTCGCCGAGCTGCTGGCGGTGCAGGCGCATGCCAAGGGGCTCGAGGTGATCTGCCAGATGGGCCCCGACCTGCCGCTGCGCGCCTACGGCGATGCGGCACGGCTGCGCCAGGTGCTGATGAACCTGATGGGCAATGCCGTCAAGTTCACCGAGCGCGGGCACGTGATGATCTCGGTGGTGAAGCTGCCGGCCAGCAGCGCGGCGCACAACCATGCGGCGCTGCTGGAGTTCGCGGTGTCGGATTCGGGCCCGGGCATCTCGACGGCCGACCAGGCGCGGGTGTTCGATGCCTTCACGCAGGCCGACAGCTCGCGCACCCGGCGCCACGGCGGCACCGGCCTCGGGCTGACGATCTCGAGCCAGCTGGTGGCGATGATGGGCGGCAAGCTGCAGCTGCACAGCACGCGCGGCGAGGGATCGCGTTTCTGGTTCTCGCTGCCGATGCGGCTGGTGCCCGACAACCCGACGATGCTGACCGACCGTGAGGCGGCGGCGCTGCAGGGGCTGCAGGTGCTGGTGGTCGACGACAACACGACCAACCTCGACATCCTGCGCCACCAGCTGACGGCCTGGGGGCTGCGGGTGGACACCGCCGACAGCGGCGAGCACGCGCTCGAGCTGATGAGCAAGCGGCCGGTGGTGCACGACCTGGCGATCCTCGACGTGCACATGCCCGACATGGACGGTCTCTCGCTGACGCAGCGCATCCGCGCGAACCGCCGGCTCGACGGGCTGAAGCTCGTGATGCTGAGCTCGCAGGGGCTGGACATGCCGGCGATCAGCCTGACGCGGCTGGGCATCGAGCGCTGGCTGTCGAAGCCGGTGCGCAAGCAGGAGCTGCGGCGCGCGCTGATCGACCTGCTGGCGCACGAGGCGCAGCCGGTGCCCGATGCCGTGCTGCCCGCCCCCGAGTTGCCGGTGCACGTCCCGGCAGGCCCGGTGCGGAGCGCGCGCGTGCTGCTCGCTGAGGACCACCTGGTGAACCAGGAGGTGGCGGCCCAGATGCTGCGGCTGGCCGGCTACGACGTGCAGGTGGTGTCCGACGGCCAGGCCGCGATCGATGCGGCCCGCAGCCACGCCTTCGACGTGGTGCTGATGGACTGCCTGATGCCGGTGGTCGACGGCTTCGAGGCGACCGCGCGGCTGCGCGAGATCGAGCGGGCCGAAGGCGTCAGCGGCAGCGCCCGGCTGCCGATCGTCGCCCTCACCGCGAACGCGATGAAGGGCGACGTGGAAGCCTGCCTCGCCGCCGGCATGGACGACTACGTCGCCAAGCCGTTCACGCAGGAGCAGCTGGTGGCGGCGATCGAGCGGCGGTTGAAGGCGCGCAATTCGTCTCACACCTCATAAGAGGAGGTCTCGTCCGTCTCGGTCAGCTCAGCCGGCTTCAGCTCGAGCACCCTCTTCCACGCCGCATTGAGGTCCTTTCTGTGAACGGCGGTCGTTCCCATATTTGGCACTACCGCATTCAACTGAGATGCGAGCTCCTTCCACGTATCCATTTCTACGTCAGACCAACCAACTCCATTCTCGTCGTTCGCTTGGGCCGAAGCGGTTCGTGTCAGCAGGTTCCTTTCCCATTCATTCAGACCTCTCCCAGAGTTCAGGCCAGAGCAACCGGTTTCGATCCCCCAGAAAACTTTGCGTCGTTCGTAGAGCTGTTGATCACTCAGCTCGAATTCTTGATCACTCGACAATAACTTTGGATCAAACGACGAGAGCTCTTCATCACTCGGCGCGACGACTGTAGTCGTCGTGGCGCCCATATCCTGCATCTGCCGAAACCTCGCGAAGAATGCCGCTGCTTTGCGCTTGGTTTCTCGACACGCAATTCCTGCTGACGTGGTAATCCCACCAATCGTGTATCGCACTTGACTGCCGAACGTTCTGACCTGACGCAACATGACTACTCCTGTACCGAACTGCTGAAACTGCATCCACCCCAGCACCGCCGATGCGGGTTGCCTGAAACGAATGCAGGTATGTGGCGCAAGTCACGCTCGGCGTTCCGGCGTTCGACAAGACGTAAGTCACTCAAAGACGGCTGTACTTCTCGTCAGAACACTTGGTGCCGCACCGGCGCCACGCTCCACGACACCGTCGGCTGGTCGATCATCGCGTGCACGCGCGAGTGGCCCATCTCGTTCATCAATCGCGCCATCGCGACGCGGCCGTGCGCGGCCGAATCCCAGATCAGCATGTCGACGACCGTGCCGTCGTTCCACTGCGCGAGCCGGCGCGAACGGAATCCCGCCTGGCGCTTGAGCCAGTCGTCGATCTCGACGTTGGCATCGATGAAGTCGTCGCAGGTGCAGTTCGCAAGCTTGAAGGTGGTGATTTCGATCGCTTCGGTCATGGGAATCCTCTGGTGAGACGGCTCGCATCATCCTGCAGCCTCGCCCCCGCCCGTTAGCCGAATCCTGCAGAACTCATGCACGATCCTGCAAATCGCGCGCTCGCGGCGCAACACTGCTCCGCGCCTCGGGCAAGATCGCCGGCATGGCATCGAACCCTGACCGCTATGCCGAGATCGCCGCGCTGATCGCCCGCCACGCCCCCGACGACGGGCAGGCGAGCACCGCCGTCGGCAACCTGTTCTTCGGCCGCTGTTCCACGCCATCGCAGCCGCACTACGCCGCGCAGTGGCCCTGCTTCGCCCTGCTCGCCCAGGGCGAGAAGATCCTGACGCTCGGCAGCGACGAGTACCGCTACGGCGTCGGCGACTACCTGGTCACGTCGGTCGACCTGCCGATCGTCTCGCGCGTCACCGTCGCGAGCGAAG
Source organism: Rhizobacter sp. P5_C2 (assembly GCF_054049715.1). NCBI lineage: Bacteria > Pseudomonadati > Pseudomonadota > Betaproteobacteria > Burkholderiales > Sphaerotilaceae > Rhizobacter > Rhizobacter sp. P5_C2. The sequence continues at coordinate 20,293 of NZ_JBFULV010000023.1, forward strand.
CGTCCCCCAGCCTCGGGCTCGGCATGGCGATCGACGGCGTGCGGCTCACCGAGCTGCTGCGCCGCGTGCGCGCGCCGCAGGCCGCGGCCGCTGGTGACGGCCTGCGCGGCGTCACGGTGAACCGCGCGCCACCGGAGCTGCTCGATGCCGTGCTCCGACTGCTGCGCCTGCTCGACAGCCCGCACGACATCGCGGCGCTCGCGCCGCTGGTCGAGGAAGAGATCCTGTACCGCCTGCTGACCGGCCCCGACGGCGGGCGGCTGCTCGCGATCGCGTCGGCCGACAGCCGCAGCCACCGCGTCGGCAAGGCGGTCGACTGGCTGCGCCGGCACTTCGCCGAGCCGCTGCGCATCGAAGACCTGGCGTCGCACGTCGGCATGAGCGAGTCGTCGCTGCACCACAACTTCAAGGCGGTGACGGCGTTGACGCCGATGCAGTACCAGAAGCAGCTGCGCCTGCACGAGGCGCGCCGGCTGATGGTGGTCGAGCGGCTGGGCGTCGCGACCGCCGGCCACCGCGTCGGCTACCAGAGCCCGTCGCAGTTCAGCCGCGAGTACGCGCGGCTGTACGGGCAGCCGCCGGTGCGCGACGTGTCGGCCGGCGTCGCGCCCGAGGCCCAAGGCCTCTGATCCCGCTCCGGCTCAGGGCTTGTAGGGCAGCGACAGGTAGTGCCTGCCCAGCTCGGTGAGCTGGCCGTCGGCACCCAGCAGGCTCGAGAAGTGCGTGTCGTTGCTCCAGCGGCCGGTGAACCAGGCGTAGCGCACGACGTCGGCGCGGTTCTCGAGCACGCCGACCATCTCGGTCATCTGCGCCTTCTGCTTGGCCACCGTGTCGATCTGCGCCGAGCCGTCGCCGTTGTGCCAGTTCGCGAACTCGGTGACCCAGAACGGCTTGCCGTACTTGGTCAGGCGATCGAGCTGGGCGGCCAGGCCGTAGTCGTACCAGTGGAAGGCCAGCATGTCGATGCGCGGGGCGCGCTGGCCGTTGGCATTGCGGTAGGCCGCGTAGAAGGCATCCATCCAGACGACGGGGTCCTCGAAGCCGGCCAGGTTGCCCCAGGTGATCTGCGGGCCGACGATCTTCACGCCGGTCTTGGCCGCCAGCGCCTCGACGCGCGGCCAGGCGGCCGCCGCATCGGCCGGCGACATCGTCGCCTGGCCCCACAGGTTCGGCTCGTTCAGCACCAGCAGGACCTTGTACTGCGGGTTGGCCTTCAGCAGCGCCTCGATCTCGGCATCGTTGAAGCTGAAGTTCCACAGCATCGGCACGAAGTCGGTGCCGGCCGGCGGCGTCAGCTTTGGCCGGGGCGACCAGTTGTACCACCAGGACACGCCGGGCGAGAGCGCGTTCAGGTCGCCGGTGGTCGCCACGTCGTAGGCGATGCCGCGCTTCGCGCTCTTGCCGACCGGGTTGGACGGCGTCGTGCCGCCATCGGCCACGAGGCGCCATTGCTGGTTGTCGGTGCGGGTGCAATCCCACTGGTGCACCACGCCGCCGACCGCGGTGCTGAAATCGCGCACGTCGAGGCACTTGTTGCTGTGGCGCGCCTTCAGCTCGAAGGCATCGCCGATGGCGGTGGTGGTGTAGCGCTGGTTCGCGCCGGCGGTGTCGGCGAGCTGCTGCACCGCCGCGCCGTTGGCGGTGGACGAGGCGGCGACGCTGATCGACTTGCCGCTGCGCACGTTGGTCAGGCGCCAGGCGCCGGCACCGGCCGATGCGAGGTCGAAGCGCTGCGCGTCATCGCCGGCACACGCGGCCTGCAGCGGACGGGCTGCGTCGGCGGTGCTCGCGCCCTCGATGCCGATGCACAGCTGCGAATGCACCGAGCGCACCGAATAGCGGCCCACTGCGGGCCCGGCCTTGCCGCCGCTGGCCACCGGGTGGACGGTGAACGACTGCGCGGGTTCGTCCTTGCAGGTGAGCTGCTGCAGGCCGGTGCTGCTCGACGGCGCGACGCATTTGCCGCTGCCCGAGTTCACCAGCGCAAAGCGGTTGCCGCCGAGGCGCTTGAAGGCGAAGCGCTGCGCGTTGGTGCCGTTGTCGGTCCATTGCTGCACGGTGGCGCCGTCAGCGCCCGAGGCGCCCGCGACATCCATCGCGCGGCCGCTGCTCGCCAACAGTTTGTAGCGTCCTGAAGCATCCAGGCTCACATTGAAGGACTGGGCTGCGGCACCGCTGTTGCAATCGGCAAAGCGGAAGCGGGCGCCGTCGGCGTTGTCGGGTGCGGCTTCGAGGCACTGGTTGCTGCCGGTGTTGGCGAGCACGTAGCGCTCGGCCTGCAGGGGCAGCGTGGTGTCGGACGACGGGGCGAAGGCCGCGGCCGTCTCCGACGGCGCACCGACCGTCGGTGCGTCCGCCGTGCTGCCCTCTCCGCCGCCGCACGCCGCGAGCGTGCCGATCAGGCTGATCGCCGCAGCCACGCCGGCGGCCTTCCACGTCCTGTGAATCCTGCGCATCGTCCGTCCCCTGTCGTTGGCAGGTCATTGCCTGCGGGGGCAGTGTTATGGAACTGGTTCCAGGTGGCAACGGCGGGGATGTGAGCAGGTGTGTAGCTGTCAGCGGGTCGGCTCTTGCGTGCCCGTCGGCTACAAGCTGACGCGTCCCTCGATCGAGTCGTCCAGCGTCTTGCCGATGGCCGCGCCGATCAGGATCTTCAGGCCGGCGACGGCGTCGCCATGCTTGTTGTCCCAGTAGTAGCCATCGGTCGGTGCGAACTCGATGACGGTGATGCGCAGGTCATCGACGCCGCCGGTGAACCAGGTCTTGATCGGTGCGGACCACAGTTCCTTGATCTTCGCCTTGTCGGTCGAGACCGTTGCACGGCCTCGCAACTGCAGGAAGTCGGAATGCTTCGACGCCTGGAAGTACAGCGTGACCTGCGGGTCGGCCGCGATCTCGGCGTTCTTGTGGCTGTCGCTCGCGCTGAGGAACCACAGGTGGCCGCGCTCGTCGGCCTGCTGCACGCTCATCGGCCGTGCGGCGACCGCGTCGCCGATGCGGCTTGCGGTGCAGAAGAAGCACGACGCGTTCTTGTCGACCACGTCCCGGATGCGGGCAATGGCGTCGGCAGCGCGCAGGTCCTGGCGGTTCTGCTCGGGTTGTTGCTGGTTGATGGAGTCCATGGGGCGGCATGTTCCCGTGCCGTCCGCGCGATGTCAGCCGGGGCGCATGCCGTGTCGATGTAAGCCGCGTCCGACCGGGCAACCCCACGGCGGCACAGCGAAAACGCCCCATGCGATGATCCACGCAGGAGGTGCGGCCTCGCGCCTCGTGACCATGAGAGGCCCCCGATGGAAACCTTGGACGACATGCGGCGCCGGCACCTGCTGACGATCGAGCAACATGCCGAGATCGGCGCCTGGGTCGCCAGCGCCAAGTCACCCGAAGCCATCATGGCGATGCCGCCACACCTGTGGCGCGCGCTGTCGCTGGCCAGCGTGCTGATGAACGTCGATGCGGAACTGACGCAGGCGCCGATGCTTGGCGACGGCTGACTCCCGGTACAGGGCGTCAAGTGCCCGTGGCAGGCAGTGCGTTCTTGACCGGAATCCACGCGCCCCACATGTCTTGCGGCGAAGCAGGCTGTTGATTCAAGTAATGCCACAAGTCATACAGATTCTGGTATTCCTTGGACGTCGCAAAATGTCGGCCCATGTCGGGACTGGCAATGATATCGCCGACATGCTGGCGCAGTTCGTCCCACTCATGCGGTGAAGGCCGAGGGTTCGGTCCCCGCTGGATTACCCGAGCATCGAACCGGTCGCGCAGTTCCATCAGGCTGCGCTTGGCCGTTTCGCATTTCGTCGCGCGCGGCGGCGGTGATGGCGGCACAGCCGCGGGCCCGACGGATCCGTGCGTGGACGATGGCAGGGAGTTCGGCCGGCCCCCGTTGTCGAGGATGCAGCACATCTCTGTCCATGCGCGGTATCGCACTTGACCCAGCTGACCCAACAGCGGCTTCAATGCCTCGATGCTGTCGCGCAGCTGCTGCGGCAGCTGTTGAAATTCGGAAAAGGTGGTCAGCACGTTCAGGATTTCCGCGGCCAGCTTCCAGTCTTCCTGCTGGACTTGAGGCGTGGTCGTCCCACGCGGCGCCTTGGCACGCTGGGCGGCGTAGTACGCCTGCATGCCTTGCAGCGCGTCCAGGTGTTCGCGGAAACCCTGCACCTGCGCTTGCGCACTCGATGTCAGGAACGGATGACCAATGGATGCGAACGAGGGCACCGGGAACATGTGCGACTTGAGGCTACCCGGCACGTTGGTCGCACTGGGCACATTGGTCGCCACGCAATTCCCAGCGCGTTGGCGCTGCCCGAAGATCGTCCGCCGACCCTTGCGCTTCGATGGGCTACCACTCGCTGATTGCGGGGTCTTGTAAACGGCCTGTTGGCCGGTCCGACCGGACAAGGATGGCAAGAAGCGGGAACCCATGATGGCCTTTGTGGTTGAAGTGACAGCCCAGGCGCCACCTCAGCCTCACCAGCGCCGAGCCCTCACCCGAGTAACGCCCGGTATGTCACGCCAGCCACCGCATCGTTCCACGCGCAGTACATTTTTCCGCCTAGAACGTCCCCGGATACGACCCGCCGTCCAGCAGGATGTTCTGCCCCGTCAGGTACCCCGCCTGCACGCTGCACAGGAACGCGCAGAACGCGCCGAACTCGTCGGGCGTGCCGAAGCGCTGGGCCGGGATGGCCTTGCGCCGCACGTCCCAGGCCGCTTCGGCGTCCTGACCCGCCTTCTGCGCGCCGGCACGCACCGTGGTGCGCAGCCGGTCGGTGTCGAACGCACCCGGCAGCAGGCCGTTGATCGTCACGTTCTTCGCCGCCAGGTTGCTGCGTGCCAGGCCGGCGACGAAGCCGGTCAGGCCGCTGCGCGCGCCGTTCGACAGCCCCAGCACGCCGATCGGCGCCTTCACCGCGCCCGAGGTGATGTTGACCACGCGCCCGTAGCCGCGCGCCGCCATCGCGTCGACCGTCGCCTTGATCAGCTCGATCGGCGTCAGCATGTTCGCGTCGAGTGCCTTGATCCACGCGTCGCGATCCCATTCGCGGAAATCCCCCGGCGGCGGCCCGCCGGCGTTGTTGACCAGGATGTCGACCTGCGGGCACGCGGCCAGCGCGGCCTCGCGGCCGGCCTGCGTCGTGATGTCCCCGGCCACGGTGCGCACCTCGCCGCGCTTCAGCGCCCGCAGTTCGGCGGCCGTGGCCTCCAGCGCCTCGGCGCCGCGCGCGGTGATCACCACGTTGACGCCCTCGCGCACCAGCGCCTGCGCGCAGCCCTTGCCCAGGCCCTTGCTGGCGGCACACACCAGCGCCCACTTGCCTTCGATCCCGAGATCCATGTGAGAGTCCTTTTCGATGCCGTGTGGCGAATCGTCGGGATTCTCGGCGAACTCGCTACTTCAGCGCTTCGACACGGTCGTAGAGTTCCTTGCTCCACGGCGCATCAGGGGCCGTCACCGCCTTCTGCACCGCCTGCATGAACGGCTTGCGGTCCACCTTCACGATCGTGCGGCCAGCCTTCTCGAAATCAGTCACCATGCGATTCTCTGATTCGAGGATGTCGTTGCTCGTGCGCGTGGAGGCCTCCCACAGCACCTGCTCGAACAGCTTGCGGTCGTCGGCCGGCAGCTTGCCCCAGGCCGATCCGGACACGATGGTCAGCAGCGACTCGGTGATGTGCCCGGTCAGCATCGTGTACTTCTGCACCTCGTAGAACTTCTTGGCCTCGATGGTCGGCAGCGGGTTCTCCTGCGCATCGACCGTGCCGTTCTGCAGCGCAAGGTACACCTCGGCAAAGGCGATCGGCGTCGGGTTCGCGCCGACCGCGCGCGGGAACATCATGTACAGCGGTGCATCGGGCACGCGCAGCTTCATGCCCTTCATGTCCTCCGGCTTCAGCACCTGCTTGTTCGCAGTGAGGTGCCGCTGGCCGTAGTAGGTGTAGCCGACGATGTGGTTGCCGCCGCTCTTGCCCTCGTAGCCGGCCGCCAGCTCCTTGAAGATCGCGCTGTTGCGAAAGCTCTGCCAGTGTGCGTAGTCGCGAAAGATGAACGGCCCCGACGCGATCGACAGCGGCGGATAGGCCCGCCCGGCAAACGCCATCCCGGTGTAGATGATGTCCACCGTGCCCAGCGTCAGCCCCTGGTTGATGTCGGTCTCCTTGCCGAGCGTCGAGGCCGGGAACACGTCGATCAGGTACTTGCCGTTGCTGCGCTTCTTGATCTCCTCCGCGGCCCACAGCGCCTGCTTGTGGTACGGCTCGCTGGTCTCGTAGACGTGGGCCCATTTGAGCTTGGTCTGCGCGAGGCCGGCGCTGCTGCACAGCGCCAGCACGGCCACGCATGCGAACTGCTTCAGGACGGTGGGCAACTTCATCATCGTCTCCTCATGGCTTGTTCAGGTTCAGCTTCGGGATCAACACCTTGAAGGTCTCGTGGTCGCGCGCGATCACGGTCTTGAACGCCGCCGCATCCGCATACGCGTAGCCGAGGTTCAGCTTGTCCATCGCCTCGCGCAGGCTCGGTTCGGCGGCGGTCTTCTGCGTCGCGGCGCGCAGCACGTCGACGACGTCCTGCGGCGTGCCCTTGGCCACGCCCAGCCCGCGCCAGGTGCCGATGCTCAGGTCGACGCCGCGCTCCTTCAGCGTCGGCACCTTCTCGAAGCCCTTCACGCGCTGGTCGGCCATCACCGCCAGCGTCTTCAGCTTGCCGGCCTGCACGTAGGTCGAGACCTCCGCCGGGCTGACCGACACCGCGTCGATCTGCGAGCCCATCAGCGCCAGCACCGCCGGCCCGGCGCCCTGGTAGGGCACGTGCAGGAACTTCGCGCCGGTGCGGTCTTCGAGCGCCGCTGCGGCCAGGTGCCAGATCGAGCCGACGCCCGAGTTGCCGACCTTCAGGTCGCCCTTCTTCGCGGCGGCGATGAACTCCTCGTAGGTGTTCCACGGCGCATCGGCGCGCACCGTGATCGCGGCCGGGTCGGCATTGAGCTGCGCGATCGGGATGAAGTCCTCGTGCGTGAACTTCGCCAGGCCCAGGTGCGGCAGCGTCGCGATCTCGACAGTCATCACCGCGATCGTGTAGCCGTCGGGCTTGCTGTTGATCACGTAGCCCCAGCCGATGGCGCCGCTGGCACCGGGCTTGTTGCTGACGTACATCGAGGCCGGCAGGTGCTTGCGCGAGGCCTCGGCGAAGGCGCGCGCGAGCGCATCGGTGCCACCGCCCGGTTGGTAGGGCACCAGCAGTTCGATCGGGCGGGTGGGGTAGTCGGCGGCCCGGGCGTTGGACGCGGTGAAGGCCGAGAAACCGGCCAGGGGCAGCAGGCAGGCGGCGGCCAACAGCAGGGCATGCCGCGCAGCGTCGAAGCGAATCATCGTCGTTGTCTCCGTTCAGTCGTCGTTGTCGTCAGGGAAAGGAAAACTCAAGAGAAATTCAGGACAGCAGGCGCGGCAGCCACAGCGAGATCGCCGGCACGAAGGTCACCAGCGCCAGCGAGCCGAGCAGCGGCACCAGCCACGGCAGGATCGCCATCGTCGTGCGCTCGACCGACAGCTTGGCCACGCGCGCCAGCACGAACAGCACCAGGCCCATCGGCGGGTGCAGCAGGCCGATCATCAGGTTCAGCACCATCACCAGCCCGAAGTGCACCGGGTCGATCCCCAGGTGCTGCACGATCGGCAGCAGGATCGGCACGAGGATGGTGATCGCCGCGGTCGGCTCCAGGAAGCAGCCGACGAACAGCATCAGCGCATTCGCCAGCAGCAGGAACTGCCACGGCTCGGTCGCGAAGGTCAGCACCCATTGCGCGATCAGCTCGGTGGTGCGCGTGGCGGTGAGCATCCAGCCGAAGATCGACGCGGCCGCGACGATGAACAGCACCGTCGACGAGGTCTCCACCGTGTCCATGCAGGCCTTGACCAGCGTCTTCAGGCTCAGCGTGCGGTACCACGCCAGGCCGAGGAACAGCGCCCACACGCAGGCGGCGATCGCGCCCTCGGTGGCGGTGAACAGGCCGCTCGTCATGCCACCGATCAGCAGCACCGGCGTCATGATCGGCAGCACCGCATCGAAGCGGAAGAAGCGGTCGGCCACCAGCAGCGCCGCCAGCGCGAGTGCGGTCGCCAGCTGCATGTTGACGCCGGTTCTTGAAAGCGCCCACAGCACGAACGGGAACGCCACCACCACCGCCAGTTCGGCCAGCGCCTTCGCGATGCGGCGCCACTCGGGTTGCGTGTCGCGGCCCCAGCCGTTGCGGCGCGCGAACCAGGCCACCGTCAGCATCATCAGCAGCGCCATCACCGCGCCGGGCACGATGCCGGCCAGGAACAGCTGGCCGACCGAGACGTTGGCGAACATCGCGTAGATCACGAACGGCAGCGACGGCGGGATGATCGGCCCGAGCGTCGCCGACGCGGCCGTCACGCCGACCGCGAACTCGGTGCTGTAGCCGTGGTCCTGCATCGCCTTGATCTCGATGGTGCCGAGGCCGGCGGCATCGGCAATCGCGGTGCCGCTCATGCCGGCGAAGATCACCGAGCCGACGATGTTCACGTGCGCGAGCCCGCCGCGCAGCCAGCCCACCAGCGCGAGCGAGAAGTTGTAGATGCGCGTCGTGATGCCGCCCACGTTCATCAGGTTGCCGGCCAGGATGAAGAACGGCACCGCCAGCAGCGGGAAGCTGTCGATGCCGCCGACCATCCGGTGGATCACGACAAAGGGCGGCGCGTTGCCGCTCAGCAGCACGAACAGCAGCACCGCCGCGGCCATCGCGATCGCGACCGGCACGCCCGCGCCCATGAACACGAGGAAGACGAGCTTGAAGACGGCGGTCATGAGGTGGGCGCCTCGTCCGCCAGCTCGGGTTTCTCGAGCACCGACGCGCCACGCCGCCAGTTGGCGCGCGCCACGCCGATCGCGCGCCAGGTCATCGCCGCGAAGCCCAGCAGCACCGCGCCATACACCAGCCCCATCGGCAGGTCGACGACCGCCATGCGGCTCGCGCCGATGCGGCCGATCAGCTGCCAGGTCAGCACCGCACAGGCGCCGAGGAAGCCGATGCGGGTCACGTCGACCACGGTCGCCACCACGCGCATCGGCCGGGCCGGGAACACGCGGTACAGGTAGTCGACCTGGATGTGGTTGTTCTTGCGCACGCCGATCGCCGCGCCGATGAAGACGATGGCCACCAGGAAGTAGCGCGCGATCTCCTCGGTCCACGAGGCCGAGTCGTTCAGCGCGTAGCGGGTGAAGAACTGGTAGAAGACCGTCGCGCCGAGCAGCGCGAACAGCGCGAAGGCGAGCCAGTCTTCAGGGCGGTAGGCACGCAGGTCGACCTCGGCATCGTGCACCTCGAAGTGCGCGGCTTCGGCGGCCACGCTGGGCGGGTGGTCGGTGGCGGGCGGGCCGGGCGGGACCTCGGGTTCGTCGATTGCTGCGGGCTGCATCGGCTCAGTCTCCAGGCTTCCATCCCGAGGCAAAGCGCACCTCGGCGTTCTTCATGTGCTTGCGCATCGCTTCGCGCGCGGCGCGCGGGTCGCGCCCGGCCACCGCCTGCAGCAGCTCGCCGTGCTCCTCGACGGCCTGCTTCCAGACGGCCTCGCCGGAGAAGTGCGACTCCATCTGCGTGTACAGCGGGCCGGTGCGCGCCTCCCACAGCTGCTGCACCACCATCAGCAGCGCGCTGTTGCCGCTGGCCTCGGCCAGGCACAGGTGGAAGCGCTCGTCGGCCGCCACCGCCTCGGGCACGTGCGTCGTGTGGCGCTGCATGTCGTTCAGCGCGCTTTTCAGGCGCTGCAGTTGCTCGGGGGTCGCATGGGTCGCGGCCAGCGCGGCCGCTTCGGATTCGATGATCCAGCGTGCGCGGATCAGGTCGAACGGGCCGGGGGGCGTCGCCTCGGCGCGGTGCGACGCACTGACGGGCTTGCGCGCGCTGACGAACACGCCGGCCCCGCCACGCACCTCGACCAGGCCTTCGACCTCGAGCGCGATCAGTGCCTCGCGCACCGACGGGCGGCTCACGCCGAGCTGCTCCGACAGGTCGCGCTCCGACGGCAACCGCGCGCCGACACGGAACTCGCCCTTGTCGATGAGGCGGCTCAGCTGGTCGGCAATCTGCCGGTACAGCCGGCGGCTCTCGATGGTCTGGATGGGCATGGCAGCCGGGGGCGCCCGGAATTGGTCAGGCCAGTTGATCTTCCGGGAGCCGCACCGTCGATCCAAGAGGGGTTGGCCCTGACAGGGAACTCCCTGACGCCAGTCGATTGCAAATTGGCCTGACCACTTGTCCAATTCGCCGACCAGAACAATGAAGGAGACGAGATGACACCGAGATCGATGCTCGTGGCGGCAGCGTGCGCGCTGGCCGGCGTGGGTGCCGCGCAGGCCGAGGATGCGCTGGACCTGAAGCTGCGCAACGGATGGGCCGTCGCGGCGCAGCAGGAGGGCGCGGTCGCGCAGCGCAGCAACAAGACCTCGTACCCGAAGGTCACCACCAGCGACGCGGCGCAGGCCTGGACCTATGCCGGTTCCGGCGAATGGACCAGCGGCTTCTTCCCCGCAGACCTGTGGCTGCTGCACGGCCAGTTCGCGGCCGACGGCTGGAGCACGCAGGCGCAGACCTGGCAGAACGGCATGGAGGGCCAGGACACCAACACCGGCACGCACGACGTCGGCTTCATGGTGTTCACGCCGTTCGGCAACGCGTACCGGCTGACCGGTGTCGACAGCTACCGGCAGGTGGCGCTGACCGCGGCGAACTCGCTGACGCAGCGCTACAACGGCACCGTGGGCGCGGTGCGCTCGTGGGGCTCGACCGGCGACAACGCGAACTTCCAGGTGATCATGGACAACATGATGAACCTGGAGCTGCTGTTCTGGGCCAGCCAGCACGGCGGCTCGACGGCCCTCTACAACCAGGCGCGCAGCCATGCGCTGAAGACGCGCGACAACCATGTGCGCGCCGACGGCAGCAGCTACCACCTGGTCACCTACGACCCGGTGACCGGCGCGGTGAAGTCGCGCACCACGGTGCAGGGCTACAGCGACAGCTCCACGTGGGCGCGCGGCCAGGCCTGGGGCATCTACGGCTTCACGATGACCTACCGCTTCACCGGCGAGACCACCTTCCGCGACACCGCGCGCAAGATGGCCGACTGGTACCTCGCGCACCTGCCGTCGGACTCGATTCCGTACTGGGACTTCAACGACCCGGCGATCCCCAATGCGCCGCGCGACACCTCGGCCGCGGCGATCGCGGCGGCCGGACTGATCGAGCTGTCATTGCTGGAGACCGACAGCACGCGGGCGACGACCTACCGCAACGCGGCGCGCACGGCGCTGAGCGCGCTGCTGTCGGCGCCGTGGTTCGCGACGCTGGGCTCGCCGTCGAACAGCCAGGCGCTGCTGCTGCAGAGCGCCTACAACCACCACGCCGGCAACACGCTCTACAACCAGGGCACGGCCTGGGGCGACTACTACCTGCTGGAGGCGATGCAGCGCTGGAGGCGTGTCGACCCCGGCCTCGCGACGCTGCCGGTGGCGGCGGTCAGCGCGACCAGCGCGCAGGCGGGCAACCCGGCGGCCAATGCGATCGACAGCAACCTCGCGACGCGCTGGAGCGCCGAAGGGGACGGCCAGGCGATCACGCTGGACCTGGGGTCGAGCCGTGCGATCCAGAAGGTCGGCGTGGCCTTCTACCTGGGCGACCAGCGCACCGCGCGCTTCGACATCGCGACCTCGCCCGACGGCAACGGGTGGACGACGCGCTGGCGCGGCATCTCCAGCGGGCAGACGACGGCGAAGGAGTTCTACGACGTCACCGACGTGACGGCACGCTACGTGCGCATCACGGGGCACGGCAGCACGGCGAGCCAGTGGAACAGCATCACCGAGCTCACCGTGCACTGATCCCGGTTCGACGGTGATCAGCGGCGCCGCGTCTTCGCGGCCGGCGCCTCGGCCTCGCCCCCCTGCTGCAGCCCCTCGGCCATGCCGATCAGCACCCCGCTGACCAGCGCCGAGTAGCTGTCGAGCAGCGCCTGGGCCGTCTTCAGGCCGAGCGCGCGGCTGTCGCGGATCGCCGTCTGCGTCTGCGACACCAGCTGCTCGACCGCGCTCGACGCCTGCGCGCCGGTGTCGGTGCCCTTCAGCTTCATCGTCTCGAGCACCTGGCTCCACGCACCCTGCAGCGGCTCGGTGGCCGAGCCGGCGGCCTTGCTGACGGTCGAGAAGAAGGTGTCCTCCATCTTCTCCAGGTCGGCCAGCGCGCCCTTCAGCTGCTTTTCCTGCAGGCCCACGCCCTGGTCGACGAACTGCTGCAATGCCTTGCGGTGCGCCTCGACGGCCTGCAGCAGCGCGCCGTCCATGCCGGCGAAGGCCTTGCCGAGCAGCGCCTCGGGGTCGATCGTCGGCGACGGGTTCTCGGCCAACCCGGTGGACGCGGCCTTGGTGACCGTCTTCACGACGCCGCGGATGTTCTGCAGCGTCAGCTCGCGCCCCTGCAGCGCCTTCAGCGTCGCCTCGCCGACCGCCTTGCGAAGCGCCTCGCCCTGGCGGGCGCTGGCCTGCGAGAACATCGCGATCAATGCGTCCTGGTCGATCCCTGACTTGCTCATTCGCTTCTCCTGGTGATGGGTGTTCGGTGATGTGGTCGGCCGGAGGAATCCGGCGCCGTGGCAAGGGTATCCAACTGTTTTCGAGAAGGAAACCTCGCCAGCCCTGATAATGTCGGACCCGCGCGGCCGCGGGCCCTCTACGGGGCCTGCGATCCGCGCCCTTTCCCTCCGGGTGCGCGACCCGCGCCCGCAACCCCCTGATCCATGGCCAAAGACCAAGTCAAGAACTCGATCGATGCCGAAGGCCTGCGTTATCGCACCAAGGCCCCCGGCTCTCCGTTTGCGTCTGCCGGCGTGTTCAGCGCCGCGACGATGTCGTGCTTCCTGTGCGGCAAGCACCGCGCGCGCACTTCGCTGAAGTCGCGCAAGCTGCTGGGCAAGACCCAGTTCGTCTGCGCGCCGTCCTGCAAGGAAGCGGACGAAGCCTAGCCTGGATCCCCGCTGAACTTCAGCGGGCCTTCGCGAGCAACCAGATCCCCGCCAGCACCAGCACGGTGCCGGCGGCGACCCATCCGGTGAACGGCTCGCCGAGGATCACCACGCCCATCAGGATCGTGGACAGCGGTCCGACCATCCCGGTCTGGGCCGCGACCGTCGCGCCGACGCGCTCGATGGCCATCATCACCATCAGCACCGGCGCGAAGGTGCACAGCGTCGCGTTCAGCACCGACAGCCAGATCACCTCGGGTGCGACCAGCGCCGCCGACATCGGCCGCAGCACCACGAACTGCCCGATGCACAGCACGCAAGCCACCGTGGTCGCGAGACCCGTCAGCCGCAGCGCGCCGAGGCGCTTGACCTCCTCACCGCTGAACGCCAGGTAGAGCGCATAGCTCACCGCACTGCCGAACACCAGCACCGCGCCGAGCGCGACATGCGAGCCCACCAACTGGATCTCGTGCCCGAACACCAGCAGCACGCCGGCATAGCTGACGCCGAGCGCCATCAGCTGGCGGCGGTTCACCGTCTTGTGGAACAGCACGACGCCGAGGAACAGCACCAGCGTCGGGTTCAGGTAGAGGATCAGCCGCTCGAGGCTCGCGCTGATGTACTGCAGGCCGGCAAAGTCGAGAAAACTCGCGAGGTAGTAGCCGCTGAAGCCCAGGCCGAGCACCACCATCCAGTCGCGCCGCGTCAGCGCCGGCTTGCCGCGCCCCGCCCACCACGACAGCAGCAGGAACAGCGGCAGCGCGAACAGCATGCGGTACATGATCAGCGTCACCGCATCGACGTCGTGCCGGTAGGCCAGCTTGACGATGATGGCCTTGCCGGAGAAGGCGATGGCGCCGAGCGTGGCCAGCAGCAGGCCGGGCCAGTGGCGTTGAGGGGTGGTGGCCGTGGGTACCGCGCTGGTGCTGCTCATCCGCAGGATTCTACGGAGCAGGCTGAGCGAGGCGTGCCTACAACTTGAATGAGCCCACCGCGCGCGACAGCATCGTCGCCTGGTCCTTCAGGCTTTGCGTCGCCGCGGTCGATTCCTCGACCAGCGCCGCGTTCTGCTGCGTCATGTGATCGAGCTGGGCGATCGCCTGGTTCACCTGGCCGATGCCGTCGCTCTGCTCGCCGGCCGCGGTGCTGATCTCGCCGATGATGTCCGTCACGCGGCGCACCGAGCTGACGATCTCGCGCATCGTCGTGCCGGCCTCTTCGACCAGCCGCGTACCCGACTCGACCTTGCCGACGCTGTCGCCGATGAGGCTCTTGATCTCGCGCGCGGCCTGCGCCGAACGCTGCGCCAGGCTGCGCACCTCGCCCGCCACCACCGCGAAGCCGCGGCCCTGCTCGCCGGCGCGCGCCGCTTCCACCGCCGCGTTCAGCGCCAGGATGTTGGTCTGGAACGCGATGCCGTCGATCACGCCGATGATGTCGGCGATCTTCTTCGACGAACCGGCGATGGCCTGCATCGTCTGCACCACGTCGGCCACCACCTCGCCGCCGCGCGAGGCCACGCCCGAGGCCGACAGCGCCAGCTGGTTCGCCTGCCTCGCCGCATCCGCGCTCTGGCGCACGGTGGCCGTCAGCTGCTCGACGCTCGACGCGGTCTGCTGCAGGTTCGATGCCGTCTGCTCGGTGCGCGACGACAGGTCGAGGTTGCCGGCCGCGATCTCGGTGCTGGCCGTCGTGATGGATTCGCTGACGTGCTGCACGCTCGCCACCAGCTCGGCCAGCTTGCCCTGCATCGCGCCCAGGTCGGACACCAGCGCCTGCACCTCGTCACGGGAGTCGGTCGCCACCGGGGCCACGCTCAGGTCGCCGGCGGCCACGCGTTCGGCCATCCGCGAGGCTCCTGCCAGCGGCACCACGATCGAGCGCGACAGCGCCCAGGCGCAGCCCAGGCTCACCAGCACGCCGGCCGCAATGCCGATCGACAGCATCGTGATGCCTTCGCGCTCGCTGCGCCCGGCCGCGGCGCGCGCCTCCTCGACGCGCTGCGCCTGGTACGCCGCGAGGTCGTCGACCGCCTTCGCATAGGCATCGGCCGCCGGGCGCAGCTTGCCGGCGATGTCGTCGCCGGCCACCTTCTCGCCGGCCGCCTTGCGTTTCACCAGGCCGTCGCGCACGCCGCGGAACTTGCCGCCGGCCTCGTCGATGACGGCGAACAGCTCCTTCGTGCGCTCGGTGTCCGCGAGGTCTTCCAGCGCCTTGCGAACCCCTTCGGAGCGCGCCGAGGTCAGCTTGCGGTCGGCATTGATGCGCGCGGCGAACTCGGCATCGTCGATCTGCAGCAGCGTCTCGGCCCGGGCCGAGCTGAGCACAACGATCGAATGCAGCTCGCGGGCGAGCAACGCGCGCTGAGACGACGCACCGCCCAGGTCGTTGGCGATGTCCTGCAGCCGGTCGAGGCGCCAGATGCCGATGCCGGCGGCCAGCGAGGTCACCAGCATCACCAGGCCGAAAGCCAGCGCCAGCCGCGGGGCCAGGCGCATGCGCGAGAAGAAGGAAGTCATGGAAAAAGTCCTCGGAACTGCAGGGACGGGGATGCCGCCGTCGGCAATTCACCGACAACGGCAACGCAATGTCCGGCTATCGGACGGGCAGCGAAGAACTTAAGGGTTTTCCCTTGGAAACCGGCGCGGCTTGCGGTGCTGCAACAATGCCGAGCGCGCGAAACAAGCCTTTGCGCATGCACCCATGCCGCCTCTGCAACTCACGCTCCCCGTTCTGAGCGCCATCCTGGCTTTCCTGCAGGTGCCGGCCCACGGCGCGACCCGGCAGGACCTCGTCACGGCCCAATGCGCGGCCGGCACGACCGACATCGATACCGACAACCACGACCGGACCGATCGCCTGCTCTCCGAGTCGAACCGGCAAATCAATGAGGTTGCCCGCATCACCCAGCTCTGGAAGGAATTCCTGGCGACGTTGGGAACGGGGGTCGTTGAAGATGTTCTGGCCAAGATTGCCATCTCGCAGCGTGAATCATTTCGCAAGGTGTATGCCGATGGCGGCATGACGCCCAGCACGCCATCCACCTTGCCCGGCATGGTCACCAGATTCGCAGTCACGGAGGTGTCCGCCACGTCGGCTCAAGCGATGGTCCTGATCCGGGAGAATGGCGTCGAGCAAGCTTACTTTGTCATTTTCGCCACGGACGATGACGGCGTGTGGCGGCTGTTTTCAATGTAGATTCGCGCCGCGCCGCAGAGGGCGCATCACAAGAAGGACAAGGCGATGCATCGGGAGAAGGGACACCCGGTCCGCGCAGCGCGGGGCCGGGCGGCGATCGTGTGGGTCGCCGGCATGATCCTGTCGCTGGCCGTGACGATGCTGCGCGCGCTCGGACCTCGAACAGGCGCGCGACCAGGTGGGCTACCGGCTGAACCAGCGCAAGCCGGCCGCTGGTGCATCGCCATCGACGCGGACCGGCCTCACCGGCGGTCTGCTGGCCCTGCTCTTGTGCATGGTGCTCGCGAGCGCGGGTGCCGTGGTGATCAATGACATCGGGCTGGCCTTGTGCGCCCACATGATCTCGAACGCGTGGCGGCACCACTGGAGAGGACAGTGGCTGGCCTGGTCGGCAGTGCGCACCGGCGACGCCGAGCGTCTCGCGCGGAGTGCGGCTCGGCTGGGCCTGCCGACGGTGGCCACACCTGCAGAGACGCCACCGCTCGCCATGTCGCCAGACGCAACCGATCGTGAGCCTCGTTAACCGAGCACGACAATTCTCCCGGCGCCCTCCGTCATCTCCCCACATTCGCTGCAAGGTCCTTGACTAGCGTCCACCCGCTGGTCACACAACGCGCACGCAGGGGCGGCGCACCAGCGTTCAAAGCGGGGTGCCACGATGTCGAGGATTCATCTTCTGTTCGCAGGCTGGTTGTTGTCGGCCTCACTGCTGTCCCCAACGCTGTCCCACGCCGAGCTGCGCCCGCAGCCGGAGTCCGACCTGCAGGCCGTCGAGGCGATGCTGCATCGACCCGATGTCGAGCTCGACCTCGGCGAAGTCAAGATCGCGATCGACAAGCGGGTCGAACCGCGCATCGACGTGGACGCCACGCGGCGCCGGCTCGCCGGCATCGCGGCCGACGTGCTGGAGATGCTGCCGCCAGCACCCACCCGCCATGAGCGCTTCGAGGCCTTGCATGCCTACCTCTACCGCGCCGGCGACTGGAACGGCAACCGCCCCTGGCTGCGCGCCGCCGAGGACCCAGCCTGCCAGGACATCGCGAACAAGCTGCTGGCCACCCACCTGGTGACGCGGCGCGGCAACTGCGTGTCGATGGCGATGCTGGTCACGATCGTCGGCCAGCGGCTCGGCCTGGACATCAGCCTCGCGACCACGCCGCAGCAACTGAGCGTCGTCTACCGCGACGAGGCCGGCACCCTTCGCATCCTCGATCCGACCTCGGGCGAGCTGAAGCCCGACACCACCCGGCCACGCGGCACACTGCCCGCCTCTGCGCTGCGCGTGCTCACCCGGCGCGAGTCCGCCGTGCTCGCCGCGCAACTGCTGGTCGACCATCTGGCCCGCCTTCCCGGCCAGGAGACGCACCGTGCCGCCATGGCGGAGCTGCTGCGCGTCAACGATCCGCGGCACGTCGCGATGCAGCCCTCCACCTCGCCCGCCCAGGTCGCCCAGCGCGAGCGCTCGCGCTGAGCGACGCCTGCCCCCTCAGCGCCGGCTCGCGATCCAGCGGTCGATCTGCGCATCGAGCACCGACAGCGGCAATCCGCCCTCGGCCAGCACCGCGTCATGGAAGGCCGGCATGCTGAAGCGATCGCCCAGCGCCTGCTTCGCCCGCTCACGCAGTTCCTGGATCTTCAGCGAGCCGATCTTGTAGCCCAGGGCCTGGGCCGGCCAGGCCATGTAGCGCTCGATCTGGTTGCGCGCCTGCTCGGGCGATGCGCCGACGTTGGCCTGCCAGTACGCCATCGCCTGCTCGCGGCTCCAGCCCTTCGCATGCAGGCCGGTGTCGACGACCAGGCGCGCGGCACGCGCGATCTCCAGCCGCAGCTCGCCGACCCATGCGGCCGGATCGTCGTACAGCCCCATCTCGCGGCCCAGCGTCTCGGCATACAGCCCCCAGCCTTCGCCGAACGCATTGATCCAGACCCGCTTGCGGAACTCGGGCAGCGTCAGCTCCTGCAGCAGGCCCATCTGGAAATGGTGCCCCGGCTGGCCCTCGTGCAGGAACAGCGCCGTCATCGTCGTCTTGTCGTAGGCAGCAGGGTCGTGGATCACCGCCCAGAAGATGCCGGGCCGCGAGCCGTCCTCCGCCGGCAGCGAGTAGTGGTCGGAGGCCGAGTCCTTCGTCAGCTCGGGCTCGGGGCGGATCTCCAGCGGCGCCTTCGGCACCCGCCCGAACAGCTGCGGCAGGCTGGCCTTCACGCGCTCGTTGATGCCGCGGTAGGCCTGCAGGATCTCGGCCTCGCTGCGGTAAGGCAGGAACGTCGGGTTGGTGCGCACCCAGCCGAGCAGGCCTTTCGGATCGCCGTCGTAGCCGAGCTGCGGCGCCACCTTCGCGAGCTCGCCCTGGATGCGCGCCACCTCGGCCAACCCCATCGCGTGGATCTCGTCCGGCCCCAGCTCGGTGGTGGTCTGGTCGCGCACCCACTGGCGGTACCAGGCCGCGCCGTTCGGCAGCGCGCCCCAGCCGTCGGTGCTGCGGGCCGCGGCCAGGTAGTCGCCCTCGGCGAACGCGGTCAGCTTGCGCATCGCGGGCGCCACACGGTGCGTCACGACGTCGCGGTACGCGGCCGTCAGCCGGCGACGGTCTGCATCGCTGAACGAGGCCGGCAGGTTGCGGATCGGTGCGTAGAAGGCGTTCGTCGCGAGCGCCCCATCCCCGAGCGGGCGCAGCGGGCCGAGCATCGCCACCACCACCGCCTTCGGCTGCACGATGCCGCGGCGCATGCCTTCGCGCATGTTGGCGATGGCCTGGTCGACCCAGGCCGGCAGGCGCGCGATGCGCTTCAGGTAGGCGTCGTACTGCGCGACGGTCTTCAGCGGCTGCTCGCCCTGGCCGCTGCCGAAGGTCGCCAGCAGCACCGGGATCGAATCGAGCTGCTGCAGCGGCAGCAGGTGATCGTCGAAGGCCTCGAAGCCGATGCGGGTGCGCAGCTCGCGCGCCAGCAGGTCGTGCGTCAGCTGGTCGGCAGGCGACAGCTGCGCGCGATCGATCGCCGCCAGCCGCCGCTCGATGCGGTGGTACATCGCGAAGCGCTGCTTGCGCTCGCGCGGCGCGATGCTCAGCGGGAGCTGGTCGTCGAAGCGGTTGTCGCCGGCCAGCGTCGCGGTGTAGACCGGATCGAGCCGGGCCTGCTCGTCGTAGTACTGACTGGCGAGTGTCGCGAGCGCTGCCCCTGGCGTGGCGTCGCGGGCGGAGGCCGGTGCGGCGTCGACGGGGGGCTGGAACAGGGCCAGCACGCCGCTCAGGGCGGCGACCCACAAGGTTCGGTTCAGGATCATGGCGGAGCGTCCTTGCAACGGAGGTAGTGCGCACGAAGGTGCATGGCAAGCGCGGCAGGTTACGCCCACGGCCTGCACGAAACTGTCAGGAGTGTTCGGTCGCGTGTCAGGAGTCCAGCCTTCGCATGCCACCCTGCCCCCGGCCGCCACGCGACTGTCGTATCGTCTGCCAATGGACTCCCACCTCGACAACGTCTTCTGGCACGCGCTCAGCGGCCCGCAACAGCACTTCTCCGTCGGCTCGGCACGCGCGCGGCGCTACGCGCCCGGCCTCTCGCCGATCTTCGCCTTCAGCGACCTGGAGCGGCCCGACTTCGACGGCCTCTCACCCCACTGCGACCTCGGCGAGCACCTCTACGTTGCCGACTGGCGCGGCCCGGTGCCACGCGACTGGCAGCTGGTCGTCGAGGCGGCGATACACCGCATGGTCTGGCGCGGCGACGCGCCGCCGGACGACCTGCTGCCGGAAGCCATTCGGCTCGACCCCGAGCACGCGGCGCAGGCGATGGAACTGGCGACGCTGACCCGCCCCGGGCCGTTCGGCCTGCGCACCATCGAGCTCGGCGAGTACTTCGGCTGCTTCGACGGCGACCGGTTGGTCGCGATGGCCGGCGAGCGCTCCAACGCCGGCAGCTTCCGCGAGATCAGCGGCGTGTGCACCCACCCGGAGTTCCAGGGGCGGGGCCTCGCGCGCAAGCTGATGAACAAGCTCATTCGACGCCAGGTGATGCGCGGCGAGACGCCCTTCCTGCACGTGATGTGCAGCAACGAGGCGGCACATGCGCTCTACCTGCGCATGGGCTTCCGCGATCACCTCGATCCGGTGACGGTGCGGGTGCTGTCGAGGCTGTAGGCGATGGCCGGCCGCATGGAATCCATGCGGTCGAGCACGCGCGCCCAGGCGGTGATGCGGCGCGCGTCGCGTGCCGGCCGGCCGCGCTCGAGGCCGGCCCAGATGCCTTCGGCGTTGAAGCTGATCAGCACGCGCAGGTCGGGCCGCCGCGACAGCGGATGCACCGCATCGACCAGGTTGTCGAGGATCAGCGGATCGCCGTCCGCCTCGCCCGGCGGCAACCAGGCCAGCACCATGTGGCGCTGCCGGTGCCCGTCCGGCCCGCCGGCCTGCGCCTCGACGTACGCGATGCGCAGTTGCGCGGCGGGCAGCCCGGCGGCGACCAGGCTGAAGTACTTCGCCACCGCGTAGTCGACGCAGTCGCCGCTGCCACGCTCGCGAACCTCGCCGGGCGCGGCCCAGGGCGCGGCCGGATCGCTGCGCCGAGGCTCGCCGTCGTACACGATGCGATGGTTGACGGACACGTTGAGCGATGCGAGCAACACGGGTTCATCGGTCGGCTCGGCCGCCGCCGACGGCGACGCGGCGACTGTGAGCAATCCGCACAGCAGTGCGGCAAGAAGGCGAATGGATGTCATTGGGGCGAGACGATGCCGCCGCAATGAGGACGTCCGATGCAGAGATGCCAGACAGATTGCCCCACGTCGTGGGCAAGCAACGCCAGACGCGATCGATCCCACGGTAAGGGCCCCACGTCGATACCCGAATGAACGGGCGAAACGCGATCTTGCGCCCATCTTCGGCAGCAGGGGATCCTCAATAGTGAGGATCCGCCGCGCGGACCCCGCGACGCTCAGGCGAGCTTGGCCGCCAGCACGTCCACCGGGTCGATCTGCGGCGGCTGGCTGAGCAGTTCCGGCGCCTTCGCCATCAAGGCCTGCGCGATCGCGCCGCCCAGGTGGGCCTGGCGTCCGGCCTCGTCGGCGAACGCATCGAAGATGCCGAAGCTCGAGGGCCCCAGCTTCAGCGCGAACCACACCGTCGTCTGCTGCTCCTGGTTCGCGAGCGCGAGGGCGCTCACGAGCAGGTCCTGCACCGCGGCCTCCTTGCCGGGCTTGGCTTCGAGTCGTGCGAGCAATGCCTTGTGGACCGTCATGACGTTCTCCTGGAAGTGATGGATCGACCCGGATCGGGTGAAGCGGAGTGTGAGCCGGCGGCGCCTGCGGACCTATTGGCAGAATCGACATTCATGCTACCGTTCCTGCCATCATGAGAATCGACATCCTGGTGCTGGACGGCGTGTTCGACACCGGGCTCGCGGCGCTGCTCGACGTGTTCGGCACCGCCAACGAGCTGATGCCCGACCAGGCGCCGCTGGTGGTGAGGCCGGTCGGCGTGCGGCGGCGCGTCTTCACCCATCACGGCCTGCGCGTGCCGGTGCAGCCGGCGCACGAAGGCCCGCCGCCCGACGTGCTGGTGGCGCCGGCGCTGGGCAGCAAGACCCCCGAGGCACTGGGTGCCGCGCTGCAGCGTGCCGACGTGCGCGATGCGATCGAGCTGCTGGGCGAGCGCGGTGCGGGCGGCAGCCGGCTGGCCGCGGCCTGCACCGGCACCTTCATGCTGGCGGCCTCCGGCGCGCTCGACGGCCACCAGGCGACCACCACCTGGTGGCTGGCGCCGTTCTTCCGGCAGCGGTACCCGCGGGTCGAACTCGACGAATCGCGCATGCTGGTGCCATCGGGCAGCCTGGTGACCGCCGGTGCCGCGGTGGCCCACCTGGATCTCGCGCTGTGGCTGCTGCGCCAGCTGAGCCCGGCCTCGGCCGGCATCGTCGCGCGTTACCTGATGATCGACGGGCGGCCGTCGCAGGCGGCGTACGCGATCAGCGACCACCTCGCGCATGCCGATCCGCTGATCGAGCGCTACGAGGCCTGGGCGCGCTCGAACCTGGCGCAGGGTTTTTCGCTGCCGGATGCGGCGCGGGCCATCGGCAGCAGCGAACGCACGCTGGCGCGGCGGCTGCAGCGGGTGCTGGGCAAGACGCCGCTGTCGTACTTCCAGGACCTGCGCGTCGAGTTCGCGGTGCACCGGCTGCAGACCAGCCGCGACAGCGTCGACGCGATCGCGGCCGAGGTCGGCTATGCGGACGGGGTGACGCTGCGCACGCTGCTGCGCCGCCGCCTGGGCCGCGGCGTGCGCGAGATCCGCGGGAATTCGTAGCCCGGACGCCAATCCGGGATGTGTCGGACGCGGTCCTTTGATTGGCGTTTCCCGAGATCCATTTGTGCTCGAAGCGGATCCATCTTGCGAAGTCGGCCACTCAAGCTCAAGTCGTGCATCGCGCGGTGATCGTCATCGCCAGCGACTGTCCAGGAGCAACGAATGAATCCGAACAACCCTCGCTTGAACCAACTGTTCAACATCCATCCCGTCGAGGTACCAAGTGCACCGTCTCAAACTCAGGAAAGTAAGACGAAACCCATTCAGGCGACGGTTCGCGAGGTCCGCTCAGCCGCAGAAGTCGAAGCAGCAGCAGCAAGAGTCGTGGCAGAGATTGATCGTCTTGCTGCGCAGGTGAGAGGCCTTCTCGAAGAGTACGAAGAGGCGTCCCAGGCGAGAGATCCAGCATTGGCACGAACGTGCGCAACGCAAGCCCAACTTGTATGCAACGAACTCAGGGCATTCACCTACAAACTGCCGCAAGGCCTACAAAGCGCATATCAGGTTCAACACCATCAGCTTTGCACCGAGACAAGCAAGGCTTACCTTCAAACTTCCTGAAGAGATACTTGCGCAACAGGCCTCACGTTCCGGACTCGCCAAGTTCAGAACACCGCCGCCTGCCCGTCCCGCCGCGCATCACTGGCCGCCACATACCCTTCGCTGCCCGGGTCGCCGAGCCGCCAGATGAACTGGCCGGCGCCGAAATCCTGGTACGAGTCGTTGATGACCTCCACGCGATGGCCGCGCTCCGTCAGGCCCTGCACCGTCGCCGGGTTCATCGCGCGCTCGACGTTGATCTCCAGCCCCTGGTTGAAGCGCCAGCGCGGTGCATCGCAGGCGGCCTGCGGGTGCTGGCGGTAGTCGAGCATGCGCACCAGCGTCTGCAGGTGGCCTTGCGGCTGCATGTTGGCGCCCATCACGCCGAAGCTCATCTGCGGCTGCCCATCGCGCGTGAGAAACGCCGGGATGATCGTGTGGAACGGCCGCTTGCCCGGCGCCACCTGGTTCGCGCTGCCGTCGGCCAGGCTGAAGCCGTGCCCGCGATTCTGCATCGACAACCCGTAGCCCGGCACCACCGCGCCCGAGCCGAAGCCCATGAAATTGCTCTGGATGAAGCTGACCATCATGCCGCTCTCGTCGGCCGCGCTCAGGTAGATGGTGCCGCCCTTCACCGGGTTGCCGGCACCGAAATCCTGCGCGCGCTTCATGTCGATCAGCTTCGCGCGCGACGCGAGGTAGGCGTCGTCCAGCATCTGCGCCGCCGTCACCTCCATGCTGCCCGGCTCGGCGACGAAACGGTACAGGTCGGCGAACGCCAGCTTCATCGCCTCGATCTGCAGGTGCTGCGAATCGACACCGTCGACCGCCAGCCGCTCGACGTCGAAGTTCGACAAAATGCCCAGCGCGATCAGCGCCGCGATGCCCTGCCCGTTCGGCGGGAGCTCGTGCAGCACGTGCTCGCGGTAGGCCTTGCCGATCGGGTCGACCCACTCCGGCTGGTAGGCCGCGAAGTCCTCGACGCGGATCGCGCCGCCATGCGCCTTCGCGTGGCGGGCGGCGGCCTCGGCGATCTCGCCGCCGTAGTACGCGGCACCGCGCGTCTGCGCGATCAGGCGCAGCGTCTTCGCGGCGCCGGGCAAGCGGAACAGCTCGCCCAGGTTCGGCGCGCGGCCGCGCGGCATGAAGGTCTCGGCGAAGCCCGGCTGCTGCTCCAGCACCGGCACGGCGGCCGACCACTTCTGCTGCACGACGGTGGGCACCGCGTAGCCGCGCTCGGCGATCTCGATCGCGGGCTCCAGCAGGTCGGCGAACGGCAGCTTGCCGAAGCGCTCGCTCAGCGCCACCCAGCCGGCCACGGCGCCGGGCACCGTGACGCTGTCCCAGCCGCGCACCGGCGGCGTCTTGGCGTCGCGGCCGTACTTGGCGCGGAAGTAGTCGGGCGTCCAGGCGGCCGGCGCGCGCCCGCTCGCGTTCAGGCCGTGCAGTGCCTGGCCGTCCCACAGGATGCAGAACGCGTCGGAGCCGAGCCCGTTGCTGACCGGCTCGACGATCGTCATCGCGGCCGCCGCGGCAATCGCCGCATCGACCGCATTGCCGCCCTTCAGCAGCATGCGCAGGCCGGCCTGCGCGCCCAGCGGGTGCGAGGTCGACACCACGTTGCGGCCGAACACCGGAAGGCGCTGGCTGGTGTAGCCCGCGCTCCAGTCGAAGTGATTCCCTGTCGTCATGTGCAGCGCCTTGAAAGTGATGCGCGGATGATGCCCGCCGCGCGCCAAAAGAAACAGGCCGCTCGAGGCGGCCTGTGTTTTGACTGGAAGAGCGCTATTCCTCCTGGAACGCCTCTTCGCGCTTGCTCTTGATCGACGGCAACAGCACGATCACGATCATCAGCGCCGCGGCGGCCAGCAGGCCGGCCGACAGCGGCCGCACGAAGAACGTGCCCCAGTCGCCGCGCGACAGCAGCAGCGCCCGGCGCAGGTTCTCTTCCATCATCGGCCCGAGGATGAAGCCCAGCAGCAGCGGTGCCGGCTCGCAGCTCAGCTTGTAGAACAGGTAGCCCACCACCGCGAACGCCGCCGTCATGTAGACGTCGAAGGTGTTGTTGTTCAGCGTGTACACGCCGATGCAGCAGAACAGCGTGATCGCCGGGAACAGGAAGCGATAGGGCACCGTCAGCAGCTTGATCCAGATGCCGATCAGCGGCAGGTTCAGGATCACCAGCATCGCGTTGCCGACCCACATCGACGCGATCAGGCCCCAGAACAGCTGCGGGTTGCTCGTCATGACCTGCGGGCCGGGCTGGATGCCCTTGATCGTCATCGCGCCCACCATCAGCGCCATCACCGCGTTCGGCGGAATGCCCAGCGTCAGCATCGGGATGAACGAGGTCTGCGCGCCGGCGTTGTTCGCCGATTCGGGACCCGCGACGCCGCGGATGTTGCCCTTGCCGAAAGCCACCTCGCCGGGACGCCCACGCGACTTCTTCTCGACCGTGTAGGCCGCGAACGAGGCCAGCAGCGCGCCGCCACCCGGCAGCACGCCCAGGATCGAGCCCAGCGCGGTGCCGCGCAGCACCGCCGGCCAGGCGTCCTTGAAGTCCTGCTTGGTCGGCCACAGGCCTTTCACGCTCTTCGTGAACACCTCGCGGTGCTCGGCCGGCATGCCCAGGTTCGAGATGATCTCGCCGAAACCGAACACGCCCATCGCGATCACGACGAAGCCGATGCCGTCGGTCAACTCGGGGATGTCGAAGCTGTAGCGCGCGGTGCCCGAGATCACGTCGGTGTTGATCTGCGCGAGCAGCAGCCCGAGGATGATCATCGAGATCGCCTTGATCAGCGAGCCCGAGGCCAGCACCACGGCGCCGATCAGGCCCAGCACCATCAGCGAGAAGTACTCCTGCGGGCCGAACTTGAAGGCCAGCTCGGTCAGCGGCGGCGCGAAGGCCGCGATGATGATCGTGCCCACGCAGCCCGCGAAGAACGAGCCCAGGCCGGCCGCGGCCAGCGCCGAACCGGCGCGGCCCTGGCGCGCCATCTGGTAGCCGTCGATCGCGGTCACGACCGAGCTCGATTCGCCCGGCACGTTGATCAGGATCGCGGTGGTCGAGCCGCCGTACTGCGCGCCGTAGTAGATGCCGGCCAGCATGATCAGCGCCGGCGTGGCGTCGAGCGAGTAGATCGACGGCAGCAGCATCGCGATGGTGGCCACCGGGCCGAGCCCGGGCAGCACGCCGATCAGCGTGCCCAGCACCGAACCGAAGAACGCATACATCAGGTTCTGCGCCGTGAAGGCAACGCTGAAGCCGAGCGCGAGGTTTCCCAACAAGTCCATGGTGTTTTCCTTCTCAGCCCACGAACCAGGGCCACATCGGGATGACCAGCTTCAGCCCGAGCACAAAGATCGCCCACGAACCCACGGTGAGCACGATGGCCGTCGCAAGGACGCCCTTCCACTTGAATTCATCGCCGGCGAGGCTGGTCATCAGGATCAGGATCGGCACCGTGATCACCAGGCCCAGGCGCGGCAGCGCGGCGCCGAACACCGCGATCGACGCGACGATCACCAGCAGCGGCCGCCAAGCAAAGGCGCCGATCGGGTCGCCGCCTTCGACCTCGATGGTCAGCGACTTGAACAGCACGAACGCGCCCAGGAGCGCCATCAACACGCTGAGGATCAGCGGAAAGTAGCCCGGGCCCGGCCGCGCCGAGGTCCCCATGCTGTAGTTGGTCGCGCCGACGGCGAAGACCACGCCGACAACGACAAACATCAAACCGGACCAGAAGTCCCGTTGGCTCTTGATCTTCACGGATAGCTCCTCGTGTTCTGCTTTTGGCGTGACGCTGTCTGTTACAGCTTGCGGCTGATTCTAGGCAGCGCACTCCAGGCCCCGTGTGTGGTTTACACGTAGCGCACTGTGTCCGCAGGTGTCGTCAGGTATCCCAGGCCGGCGTCGAGCGCAGCACCTCGTCGACCGTGGTGACGCCCTCGGCCACCTTCATGACGCCGGCCAGCCGCAGCGGCCGCAGCCCCTCGGCCAGCGACAGCTGGCGCAGCTTCGACGCATCGGGCACCGGGTGGATCGCCGATTGCGACGCATCGTTCAGCGTCAGCAGCTCGTACAGCCCGACGCGGCCGCGGAATCCCGTCATGCGGCATTCGAGGCAGCCCACCGGCTTGTAGGGCCGCGCCTTGCCGTTGATGCGCCACGGCTTGATCACCTCGTTCAGCGTCTCGGCCGTCACCGCGTCATCGGGCTGCTTGCAGCTCGGGCACAGCCCGCGCACCAGGCGCTGGGCGAGCACGCCGATCACGGTCGCGCCGATCAGGTAGGGCGGCACGCCCAGGTCGACCAGCCGCGTCACCGCCGACGCCGAGTCGTTGGTGTGCAGCGTGCTGAACACCAGGTGGCCGGTGAGCGCGGCCTGGATCGCCATCTCGGCGGTTTCGAGGTCGCGGATTTCGCCGACCATGATGATGTCGGGGTCCTGCCGCATCAGCGCCCGCACGCCTTCGGCGAAGCCGAGGTCGAGCGCCGGCTGCACCTGCGTCTGGTTGAAGGTGGGCTGGATCATCTCGATCGGGTCTTCGATCGAGCAGACGTTCACCTCGTCGGTCGCCAGCCGCTTCAGCGTCGAATACAGCGTGGTCGTCTTGCCCGAACCGGTCGGCCCGGTCACCAAAATGATGCCGTGCGGCCGCGCGGTGAGCCCTTCCCAGCGTTGCGCATCGTGGCTGCCGAAACCGAGCGCGTCGAGCGACTTGACGGCGGTGTCCGGGTCGAAGATCCGCATCACCATCTTCTCGCCGAAGGCGGTGGGCAGCGTCGACAGCCGCATTTCCACCTCGTCGCCGTTCGGGTTGCGCGTCTTGATGCGGCCGTCCAGCGGGCGGCGCTTCTCGATCACGTCCATGCGGCCGAGCAGCTTCACGCGCGCGATCATCGCGTTCATCACGCCGGGCGGCAGCTGGTAGACGGTGTGCATCACGCCGTCGATGCGGAAGCGGATCAGGCTCAGCTCGCGGCGCGGCTCGAGGTGGATGTCGCTCGCGCGCTGGTCGAAGGCGTACTGCCACAGCCAGTCGACCACCTGCACGACGCCCTGGTCGTTGGCATCGAGCTGCTTGTTGCTGCGCCCCAGTTCCACCAGCTGCTCGAAGCTCGCGGCCGCCGAGTTCTCGCCGTTCTTGGCGGCCGCGCGCACCGAGCGCGACAGCGTGTAGAACTCGGTCGTGTAGCGCGCCACCTCGACCGGGTTCACCAGCACCAGCCGCAGCGTCTTGCGGGTGTGGGCCTCGATCTCGGGCGCCCAGGCGATATCAAAGGGCTCGCTGGTCGCCACCGTCACGTCCTGGGCGCCGAACAGC
Source organism: Rhizobacter sp. P5_C2 (assembly GCF_054049715.1). Lineage (NCBI taxonomy): Bacteria > Pseudomonadati > Pseudomonadota > Betaproteobacteria > Burkholderiales > Sphaerotilaceae > Rhizobacter > Rhizobacter sp. P5_C2. Next base: position 48,702 of record NZ_JBFULV010000023.1, read on the forward strand.
AGCGGCAGCGCGCGGCGGCGCTCGGCATAGTTGATCGACATCACGTCGCCGACGCGACCCACGTCGACCTTCAGCGGATCGATGCGCATGTACGGCATGCCGATGCGGACGGCCAGCCATTCGGTGAGCATCTCGGTGTCGAACGGCTTGCCGGCCGGGTTCGACAGGCCGGCGCTGCCCAGCCGCACCAGCGGGTGCTGCACGCTTTCGGCGGCGGCAAAGCGCTTCTCGGTGCGGTCGTGGTCGTCGCGGTTGATCAGCCCGTCTTCGAGCAGCCAGTGCAGCAGGCGCCGCCACTCCAGGCGGCCTCGCGGGTGCGTGGCGGCAGCCTTGTCGCCCTTCGGGTGTTTCGTGGATGCCGCTGCGGTCATGGGGTCGCCCCGTTCGGGTTTCGGATCATCCGCAGCCACTTGCGCGCCGGCAAGTCGAAGCGGTCCTCGATGTTGTCGGCACGCGCGGCCAGCACTTCACGGGACGGAAGTCCCACCCCCTTCATGCCGACCACGACGGTGTTGCCCTCGCGCGTGGGCCGCATGCTCCACACCGAGGCCTCGCCGAAGGCGCCGGCGATGCGCGCCGCGCTCTGCTCGTAGCTCGCGTCGCGGCCGAACAGGTTGACGGTCATCACGCCGCCATCGGCCAGCACGCGGTGGCAGGCGCGGTAGAACGCGTCGTCGTCGAGCACCGGGCTGGCGGCCTCGTGGTCGTACAGGTCGACGCAGAGCACCTGCACGCTGCCCGCGTTCTTCGGATCAGCCACCCACAGGCCGGCATCCTGGTTCAGCACCTGCAGCCGGTCGTCGTCTGCCGGCAGCTTGAACCACAGCCGGCAGGCGGTGATGACGGTCGGGTTCAGCTCGACGGCCGTCGTCTTCATGCCCATGTGACGGGTGAAGCGCGTGATCGCCGCGGCCCCCAGGCCGAGCTGCACCGCATGGCCCTCGCCCAGCGCCTCGGGTTCGATCAGCAGCAGCCAGACCATCATGCGCTGCACGTAGTCGAGCTCGATCACGTTCGGTTTGCGCACGCGCATCGCGCCCTGCACCCAGGGCGTGCCGAGGTGCAGGTAGCGCACGCCGTCGGCCTCGGAGAGGGTTGCGGGGACGAGTTCGGGTTCGGATTTCGGGCGGGAAGGCATCGGGGGCAGCGGTTCGGGATCAGGCAATTCCACAGGCTTCGAAGGCGGCGCGCCAGGCGTCGAGCTTGCGCTCGAAGCTCCAGGACGCGTTGGCCGGGCTGGTCGACGGCAGGCGCGTCACCGGCACGCCGAGTGTCGCGGTGAAGCGCATCGCCCGCGCCGATTCGCCGCCATTGTGGGCGATGCCCTGCAGGCCGGGCGCGAGGCGCTTCAGGCCGGCGAGGTCGTTGTACTGCGCATCCTCGATCGCACTGTCGAGGCTGCCCTCGCGGCGGCAGTGGGCGTAGACGTCCCAGAGGCCCAGGCCGCGCTCGCGCATCTCGTCGATGCGCCGGTCGTAGGGCAAGGCCCGCAGGTCGACCTCCCACAGCGCCGACAGGATCGGCCAGAAGTGGTTGCGCGGGTGGGCGTAGTACTGGCCGGCCTGCAGCGACGCGACGCCGGGGAAGCTGCCCAGCACGACCAGTCGCGTGCGCGGGCCGATCACCGGCGGCAGGCCCTGCAGCAGGCCGGGCTCTTCGACGGAGGTGGGCGTCTCAGGTGTGGTCATCTAGGCGGGCGAGTCTGCCAGAGCTGCGAGCCGCGGCAGCGCGGCGTGCGTGTTGTCGCGTGTCAGTTGCGACAAGTCGTTCAACGACAGCCCACGCAGCCCGGCCAGCACCTCGGCGATGCGCGCCAGCTCGGCCGGCTCGTTGCGCGAGGTGGCGCCGGCCGCGCGCTCCTCGGCGGTGCGGTACAGCCAGTGCGGCGGGATGTCGGGCGAATCGGTTTCCAGCACCAGGCACTCGGCCGGCACCGTCTGCGCGAGGCGGCGGATCTGCAGCGCGCGGTCGAAGGTCATCGCGCCGCCGAAGCCGAGCTTGAAGCCGAGCTCGATGAACACCTCGGCCTGCTGCGCGCTGCCGTTGAAGGCGTGGGCGATGCCGCGCACCTCGATGCGCCGCAGGTGCTTCAGCAGCGAATCGGCGGAGCGCCGCACGTGCACGATCACCGGCAGGCCGAACTCGCGCGCCAGCTTCAGCTGCTCGGCGAAGAAGTGCTCGCCGCGCGCCTGGTCGAGGCCGGGCACGAAATGGTCCAGCCCGATCTCGCCGACCGCCACCAGGCGCGGGTCGCCGATGTGCCGTTCGAGCGCCTGCCGCAGCAGCGCCAGGTCGCCGTCGCCGGCCGCGTCGACGCACAGCGGGTGGATGCCCAGCGCATACGCCAGCCCGTGCCGGTGAGCCAGCGCCCGCACCGTCTCGAAATTCCCGACCATCACCGCCGGCAGCACCTGCTGCGTGACGCCGGCCGCCCGTGCGCGCTGCACCACGGCGTCGCGGTCGGCATCGAATTCAGGGGCGTCGAGGTGGCAATGGGAGTCGATCCAGCGCATCCCCCGGATGATGCCTTGCCCGGCACGTCAAGTAGTACCTCAGCACGTGCACAGCCGTCGACTCCGTGTTACGGTGACGCCATCGTCAGCGTTCGGCACAGTTTTGTATCTCCATGTGCCGACTGCCATCGCAGGAGGCAGGCATGAGACAGGCTCCGCTCTACAGCCGCTCTCGGCGGGCACCCGCCGGTGCCGTCTCGGCAGCGCCCGACGCACCGGCATCGCCGGTGACTGCGGTGGCGCCATCCACCGATCCCGCCACCCTGCCGCCGCCGGTCGCGGCGACGGCCCAGCCGCCGGCCCGCTGGCGCCGCTGGTTCGGCCGCCATGAACGCATGCTGTGGGGTCTTTCGGGCGCGATCCTGGTGCTCGGCGGCGTGGCCGCCTGGCAGGCCCTCAACCCGGGCGCCCGCGCGCTGACCCAGGCCGACATCGACGCCGCGGTGCGCCACTCGCTCGAGAAGGAACCGCTGCCGTCCGCCTACGCGAAGGCCTACGAGATCATCCGCCCGTCGGTGGTGCGCGTGGTCGGCAGCGACGGCGACGAAGCCGACCCCGCGAAGGCCGAGGCCATGCCCGACGCGAAACGCGCCAAGCCGGTGCCGCTGCCGAAGGCCGCGAAACCGGTGCCGGGCGACCGCAAGAAGCAGACGGCATCCGACACGCCCGAGCCCGGCGAGCCGCACCTGTCGACCTCCACCGGCTCCGGCGTCGTGATCATCGACAACGGCACCATCCTGACCAACCTGCACGTGGTGCAGGGCTCGAAGAAGCTGCGCGTGACCTTTGCCGACGGCTTCGAGTCGGATGCGACGGTGGTCGGCATCGAGCCCGAGCACGACCTGGCGGTGCTGCGCGCCAAGAGCATCCCCGACGACCTGCAGGCCGCGACGATGCGCTCCGCCTCCGACCTGCAGGCCGGCGACCAGGTGATCGCCGTCGGCTACCCGTTCGGCATCGGGCCGTCGGTCTCCGGTGGCGTGATCTCCGGGCTGAAGCGCGACTTCCGCTCGCCGCAGGGCCAGCGGCTGCTGAACAACCTGATCCAGTTCGATGCCGCCGCCAACCCCGGCAACTCCGGCGGCCCGCTGGTGACGATGGACGGCTCGGTGGTCGGCATCGTCACCGCGATCCTGAACCCGACCGAGCACCGCACCTTCATCGGCATCGGCTTCGCGGTGCCGATCGACAGCGCCGCCGGCGCGGCGGGCATGCCGCCGTTCTGATCTTCATTGCCCTTCCCGGAGACTTCATGGACCAGGACACGCCGAACACCGCCACCCTGATGGAGCGGCTGCTGTACGAGATCAAGCGCGTGGTGGTCGGGCAGGACAAGTTCCTCGAGCGCGTGATGGTCGCGATGCTGGCGCAGGGCCACCTGCTGGTCGAGGGCGTGCCGGGCCTCGCGAAGACGATCACGGTCAAGACGCTCGCGACCACGCTGCGCGGCAGCTTCAAGCGCATCCAGTTCACGCCCGACCTGGTGCCGGCCGATCTGGTGGGCACCCGCATCTACAACCAGAAGACCGGCGAGTTCGCGACCTCGCTGGGTCCGGTGTTCGCCAACCTGCTGCTGGCCGACGAGATCAACCGCGCGCCGGCCAAGGTGCAGAGCGCGCTGCTGGAGGTGATGCAGGAACGCCAGGTGACGATCGCCGGCGAGACGCACAAGGTGCCCTCGCCCTTTCTGGTGATGGCCACGCAGAACCCGATCGAGACCGAGGGCACCTACCCGCTGCCCGAGGCGCAGGTCGACCGCTTCATGATGAAGGTGCTGGTCGGCTACCCGAGCGAGGAAGAGGAGTTCGTGATCGTCGAGCGCGTCACCGGCGACCCGGTGACGGTGAGCCCGGTCGCGAGCACCGAGCAGCTGGCCGAGTTGCAGCACCGCTGCCGCAGCGTGTACGTGGACCCGGCGCTGATGCAGTACGCGGTGCGGCTGGTCAGCGCGACGCGCAACCCGGCGCGCTACGGCCTGCCGGACCTTGGCAAGTTCATCAGCTTCGGCGCCAGCCCGCGCGCCACCATCGGGCTGATCGAGGGCGCGCGCGCGATGGCGCTGCTGCGCGGGCGCACCTACGCGCTGCCCGACGACGTGCTCGACCTGGTGCCCGACGTGCTGCGCCACCGCCTGGTGCTGAGCTACGAGGCGCTGGCCGACGGGCTGACCGCCGACCAGATCGTCCACAAGATCGTGCAGAAGGTGCCCAAGCCCGACAAGCCGATGGCCCACCGCGCGGAAGAAGCGGGGCGCTGATGGACGGGACGGCAAAGGACGGGGCGGCGACCGCCCCCACGGCCGACGCGGTGCTGCGCCGGCTGGAGTGGACCGTGATCCGCCGGCTCGACGGCCTGCTGCAGGGCGACTACCGCACGCTGTGGCGCGGCACCGGGCTCGACCTGGCCGACCTGCGCGAGTACCAGCACCACGACGACGTGCGCCACATCGACTGGAACGTCACCGCCCGGCTGCAGGTGCCGCATGTGCGCGAGTTCACCGAAGACCGCGAGATGAGCGCCTGGTTCCTGCTGGACCTGAGCGGCAGCATCGATTTCGGGGCGCAGCGCAGCAAGCGCAGCGTGTCGGCCGAGTTCGTCACCGTGCTGGCGCGCCTGCTGACGCGCAACGGCAACCGCGTCGGCGCGGTGTTCTATGGCAGCGAGGTCGACGCCGTGCTGCCGCCGCGCACCGGCCGCAGCCATGTGCTGAACCTGCTGCAGCGGCTGCGCGCGCATGCGGCGCCGCAGGCCGCCGCAAAGGCCGAGACGCGGCTCGGCGACCTGCTGCACCGCGCCGCGACGATGATCCCGCGGCGCTCGATGGTGTTCATCGTCTCCGACTTCATCAGCGCGCCCGGCTGGGCCGACGCGATGGCGCGCCTCGCGCAGCGCCATGAGGTGCTGGCGGTGCGGCTGTACGACGAGATGGAGCTCGACCTGCCGGACCTCGGCCTCGTCACGCTGCAGGACGCCGAGACCGGCGAGCAGCTGCTGGTCGACACCCACGACCCGGGCTTCCGCGAGCGCTTCGCGCGCATCGCCGAGACGCGCGAGGACGAACTGCACACCGCCTTTGCGCGCGCCGGCGTCGACACGCTCGAGCTGACCACCGACGACGACCTGGGCGAGGCGTTGCTGCGCTTCGTCGAGTTGCGCCGGCAGCGCGCGCGGGCCTCGCACGGCGGCGGCATGGCGACGCATTTGCGGCCCTTGGCTGCGAGGAGCGCCGCATGACCTTTGTGTGGCCTGATCTCCTGTGGACTTTGCTCGCGATTCCACTGCTGGTGCTGCTGTACCTGTGGCTGCTGAACAAGCGCAAGAAATCGACGCTGCGCTTCGCGAGCCTGGCCATCGTCAAGCAGGCGCAAGGCGGCGGCCCCGGCTGGCGGCGCCACGTGCCGCCGGCGCTGCTGCTGCTGGCCTTCGGTGCGCTGCTGGTCGCCACCGCGCGGCCGATGGCGGTGGTGACGCTGCCGCTGCAGCAGGAGACCATCATCCTCGCGATGGACGTCTCCGGCAGCATGCGCGCCACCGACGTGCAACCCGACCGGCTGACCGCCGCGCAGGAGGCCGCCAAGTCCTTCCTGATCGACCTGCCGCGCAGTGTGCGCGTCGGCGTGGTGTCGTTCGCCGGCACCGCCGCCGTGGTGCAGCCGCCGACGCAGAGCCGCGAGGACGTGGTCGCCGCGATCGACCGCTTCCAGCTGCAGCGCGGCACCGCGATCGGCAGCGGCATCGTGCTGTCGCTCGCGACGATCTTTCCGGAAGCCGGCATCGACCTGTCGCAGATCACCGGCCAGCGCAACATGCCGCTCGGCCCGAGCGACAAGCCGAAGCAGGATTTCGTGCCGGTCGCGCCGGGCTCGTACGCGTCGGCCGCGGTGATCCTGCTGACCGACGGCCAGCGCACCACCGGGCCGGACCCGCTGGACGCCGCGAAGATGGCGGCCGACCGCGGCGTGAAGGTGTACTCGGTGGGCATCGGCACCAAGGAAGGCGAGACCATCGGCTTCGAAGGCTGGTCGATGCGGGTGCGGCTCGACGAGGAAACGCTGAAGAACATCGCCAACCTGACGCGCGCCGAGTACTTCTACGCCGGCACCGCGACCGACCTGAAGAAGGTCTACCAGAGCCTGAGTTCGCGGCTGATGGTCGAGAAGAAGGAGACCGAGGTCAGCAGCCTGTTCGCGGCGCTGGGGGCGGTGCTGGTGCTGGTGGCCGCGACCCTGTCGGTCTGGTGGTTCGGCCGGGTCATGTAGCCGCGAAACGCACCATGACGCGCAGGCCGCCGAGCGGCGACTCGCCGAGCGTCACGCTCGCTCGATGCTGCTGCGTGACGCCGCGCACGATCGCAAGGCCGAGGCCGGTGCCTGACTCTTCGTGCTCGGCGCGGCGGTAGAAGCGGTCGAAAACCCGCTCGCGGTCGGCGGGCGGAATGCCGGGGCCGGCATCGTCGACCTGCAGGATCGCGGCGCCCTCCTCCCTCACCACGCGCAGCTCGACGCGTGAACCGGGCGGCGAATAGCGCACCGCGTTGTCCGCGAGGTTGCGCGCCAGCACCGACAGCGCGTTGCGGTCACCCTGCACGATCACCGGTTCGTCGGCGAACAGTTCGAAGTCGGCGCTGCGCGACAGCGCGAAAGCGGCGGTGTCGACCAGCGCCTGGCGCACCACCTCGGCCAGGTCGACGGGCTCGGCGGCCGCGGGGGCGGCGCCGGGTTCGGTGCGCGCGAGCGTCAGCAGCTGCTCGACCAGCCGTGCCGAGCGCTCGATGCCGTGGCTCAAGGCCTCGATCGCCTGATGGCGGTGCGTGTCGTCGGGTGCGCGCTTCAGCAGCTCCAGCTGCAGCTTCAGCGCCGTCAGCGGCGAGCGCAGTTCGTGCGCCGCGTCCGAGACGAAGGCGCGCTGCGTGTCCAGCGAATGGCCGAGGCGCTGCAGCAGCGCGTTCAGCGCACCGACCAGCGGCGCCACCTCGTCCGGCAAGCCGTGCTGCGGCAGCGGCTCCAGCAACTGTTCGCCGCGCTCGCGCAGCTGCGCGGCGACACGGCGCAGCGGGCGCAGCGTCAGCGCCGCGATCCAGCCCATCGCCAGCGCCATCACCGGCGCCAGCAGCAGCAGCGGGGCCACGCTGCGCAGCGCCGCGCCGGCCGCCAGCCGCTTGCGGATCTGCGCCGGCTGCGCCACCTGGATCACGCGCGCGCCGGTGGCCACGCTGAAGGTGCGCCAGGCCGGGCCGGCGCCATCGGCGCCGGCCTGCACGGTGGCCAGCCCGAGCAGCACGCGGGTCGGCAGGTCGGGGTGGTCGCGCGTCGCGTAGATGCGGCGGCCGTCGACGCTCCAGATCTGCACGACGAAATCGAACTGCTCGTCGGCCAGCGCGTTCATCTGCTCCGGCGCGATCTCGCCCTGGTCGCGCAGCGACAGCGCCATCTGGCGCAGCTGGTAGTCGAACAGCGCCTCGGTCTCGCTGAGCACGCTGCGGTAGGTGATCGCGCCCATCACCGCGGCGGCGACCACCAGCATCGCGAGCAGCGCCAGCAGCAGGCGCAGGCGGATCGACTTCAAGCGCCGCCCGCCTGCGGCGTGGCCGGGCCGCCGGGCGTGCCGACGTAGTAGCCGACACCGCGCATGTTCTGGATGAAGTCGGCCCCCAGCTTGCGCCGCAGCTGGTGGATGTAGACCGAGACGGCGTTGCTCTCGATCTCTTCGCCCCAGCCGTACAGCCGGTCTTCGAGCTGGGCGCGCGACAGCAACGCACCGGGCCGCAGCATCAAGGCTTCGAGCACCGCGAACTCGCGCGCCGACAGCAGCACCGGCACACCGTCGCGCGTCACCTGGCGCGTGGCCGGGTCGATCGTGACGCCGCCGTGGCTGAGCAGCGGCTGCGCCCGGCCGCTGTGGCGGCGCAGCACGGCGCGCATGCGGGCGCTGAGCTCGTCGAGTTCGAATGGTTTGACGAGGTAGTCGTCGGCGCCGGCGTCGAGGCCGGCAACGCGGTCGCCGACGCCGTCGCGGGCGGTCAGCACGATGACCGGCGTGCTGTCGTGGCGGGCACGCAGCGCGCGCAGCACGCCRAGCCCGCCGGCGTCGGCGCCTTCGGCCAGCGGCACGCGCCCGGGCGGCAGGCCCAGGTCGAGCAGCACCAGGTCGAAGCGTTCGCTCGCCAGCGTGCCGTCGGCCGCGGACGCATCGCGCACCCAGTCGACGGCGAAGCCTTCGAGGCGCAGCGCATTGCGCAGGCTTTCGCCGATCATCGGGTCGTCTTCCACCAGCAGCAGTCGCATCAAGGGCCCACGTCAGTCACAACAAAAAGCATACCGCGCTCACAGGGGAGCCGATTCAGGCGCTATTGTTCCGGCTGCCGATGATGAAACAACGCCTCATGCCCAAAGTCCTTCGCAATACGCTGCTGTCGTTCCGCGACCTGCTGGCGACCGCCGGCCCGTTCGTCTTCCTGACCCTGGTGCTGCTGGTGGTCGCCTACTGGTTCCTCGACCCGACGCCGCCGCGCAAGGTGGTGCTGGCCACCGGTGTCGAGCAGGGAGCGTATGCCGAGTTCGGCAAGCGCTATGCCGAGTACCTGAAGGGCTACGGCATCCAGGTGGAGTTGCGCAGCACGCACGGTGCGGCCGAGAACCTGAAGCTGCTGCGCGACCCGGCCTCGGGTGTGGACATCGCGTTCACGCAGGGCGGTGCCGGCGAATCGCGCAAGAACGCGGCCGCCAATGCCGCGGCCGACGAAGACCTCAATTCGCTGGGCAGCCTGTTCTTCGAGCCGGTGTGGCTGTTCTACCGCGAGGAGTCGGCGCAGCGCCTGCTGAAGGGCGTGCCGCTGACGAGCCTCGCGCAGCTGCAGCAGGGCTGGAAGGTGGATTCCGGCGCGCGCGGCAGCGGCGCGCCCAACCTGATGCGCAAGCTGCTCGATGCCAACCGCATCGATGCCGCGACGATGACCTTGCTGCACGACGAGCAGACCGATGCGGTCGTGAAGTTCCTCGGCGGCGAGACCGATGCGATCGTGTTCGCGTCGGCGCCCGAGGCGCTGATGGTGCAGATGCTGCTGCAGACGCCGGGGGTGAAGCTGTTCGACTTTGCGCAGGCCGACGCGTACTCGAGGCGCTTCGCCTTTTTGACGCCGGTGCTGCTGCCGCGCGGCGTGGTCGACCTGGCCGGTGATGTGCCGCCGGGCGACGTGCGGCTGATCGCGCCGACCGCGACGCTGGTGGCGCGCGAGGATCTGCACCCGGCGCTGATTCAGCTGTTCGTTCAGGCGGCGGCCAAGATCCACGGACCGGCAGGCTGGTTCCAGCGCAAGGGCGATTTTCCGAACGCGCGCGGTACCGAGCGGCCGCTGGCGGCCGAGGCGCAGCGCTTCTACACGAGTGGCGCGCCGCTGCTGCAGCGCTACCTGCCGTTCTGGCTGGCCAACCTGATCGATCGCATGTGGGTGGTGCTGGTGTCGATCGTCGCGATCCTGATCCCGATGTCGCGCGTGGTGCCGCCGCTGTACCAGTTCCGCATCCGCTCGCGGATCTTCCGCTGGTACGGGCAGCTGCGGGCGGTGGAGGATGGTCAGGGCGTGCGGCCGAACGACGAGCTGCGCTCGGAGCTGGACAAGATCGAAACGAGGGTCGGCAACGTGACGGTGCCGCTGAGCTACGCGGACGAGCTGTACTCGCTGCGCAGCCACATCAACATGGTGCGGCGAAGGCTGGATGAGGCGGGGCAGGATCCTACTGGCTGAGTATTGCCTGCGAGCAAAGGCGCAGGCAGGGAGGCTGGGGCTCGCCGGTCGGTGCGGTCATCGCCCCWGGCGGGGCGATGACTCCCCTCCGCCCTGATTGGCGCTCCCCAGCCTCCCTGCCCGCGCCTTTGCGGCACCGCCGCATCGTGTTTGGGGGAAAAGATTGAAGTGACCGACGAGCGTGCAGGCGCTCGCATGCTCGTCGGTCACTTCAATCTTTTCCCCCAACCAGAGCGGGCGGTGTTGCGCGGCGGGTGAGGGGATGGGCTGGGGGCGATTTCTGAGGCGACGAAGAAGCTCGGGTCCGTGGGTGGCGCGCGCCAGCGCGCTTCGTGAACATACTCATCGCCACTGTTTGACCACAACGAACGAAGTGAGTGGAGGGAGTTTGGCGATGCACCCACGGAGCCGAGCTTCTTCGTGGAGTCGGTGCCCCCCCGGGGGCGCCGACCGCCTCGGCATGAGCCCCCAGCCCATCCCCTCACCCGCCGCGCCGCACACAACTCCTGCCTACTCCTTCACCGAACCGGTCATCCCCGACACATAGTGCTCGACGAAGAACGAGTAGATGAACGCCACCGGCAGCGACCCCAGCAACGCCCCCGCCATCAGCGACCCCCAGTGGTAGACGTCGCCCTCCACCAGCTCGGTGATCACGCCAACAGGCACCGTCTTCATCTCCGACGACGAGATGAAGGTCAGCGCGTAGATGAACTCGTTCCACGACAGCGTGAAGGCAAAGATCCCGGCCGAGATCAGCCCCGGCACCGCCAGCGGCAGCACGATCTTGATCAGGATCTGCCAGCGGCTCGCGCCATCGATCAGCGCGCATTCCTCCAGCTCGTACGGGATCGAGCGGAAGTAGCCCATCAGCAGCCAGGTGCTGAACGGGATCAGGAAGGTCGGGTACGACAGGATCAGCGCCATGCGCGTGTCGAACAGCCCGAGCTGGAAGATGATCGCCGCCAGCGGAATGAACAGGATCGACGGTGGCACCAGGTACGCCAGAAAGATCGCCGCGCCCGCCGGCTTCGCGCCCTGGAACCTCAGCCGCTCGATCGCATACGCCGCGAGCACCGAGGCCACCAGCGACAGGATCGTCGACGTGACCGACACCAGCACCGTGTTCCACAGCCACTCCGGGTACGCCGTCTCGAACAGCAGCTTGTGGAAATGCGCGAGCGTCGGCTTGACGATCCAGAACGGGTTGCCGGTGCGCGCCAGCAGCTCCTCGTTCGGCTTGAACGAGGTCACCACCATCCAGTAGAACGGGAACAGCAGCACGAACACGAAGATGCCGAGCGGGATGTAGACCGTGACCCAGCGCCGCGGCAGCGTCTGCAGGTAGTCCATGCCCTGCGAATCGGGCTTGTCCTGCGCGTCTTTCGCCCGCGCCTTCACTTGTCACCCCCCTGCTGCCACGCCCGCCGCTGCAGCCCGAAGTAGCTGAACATGATGGCCGCCAGCAGGAACGGCACCATCAGCGTCGCCAGCGCCGCGCCCTCGCCCAGCGCCCCACCGGGAATCGCGCGCTGGAACGCGAGCGTCGCCATCAGGTGCGTCGCGTTCAGCGGGCCGCCACGCGTCAGCACGTAGATCAGCTGGAAGTCGGTGAAGGTGAACAGCACCGAGAAGGTCATCACCACCGCGATGATCGGCGACAGCAGCGGCAGCGTGACATGGCGGAACTGCTGCCACGGCGTCGCGCCGTCGATCGCCGAGGCTTCGTAGTACGACGGCGAGATCGTCTGCAGCCCCGCCAGCAGCGAGATCGCGACGAAGGGCACGCCGCGCCACACGTTGGCGACGATGGTCGAGAAGCGCGCGTTCCACGGGTTGCCGAGGAAATCGACATACCGGTCGATCCAGCCGAGCTTCATCAGCACCCAGCTGATCACCGAGAACTGCGCGTCGTAGATCCACCAGAAGGCGATCGCCGACAGCGCCGTCGGCACGATCCACGGCAGCAGCACCACCGCGCGGAAGAACGACTTGAACGGCAGGTTCTTGTTCAGCAGCACCGCGAGCCACAGGCCGAGCACGAACTTCAGGATGCTCGCGATCACCGTGTAGAACAGCGTGTTGAACAGCGCCAGCTGCGCGACGCTGTCGCCCACCAGGAACTCGAAGTTGTCGATGCCGATCCACGAGCCGCCGCGGCCGATCTTCGCGTCGGTGAAGCCGAGCCAGGTGCCCAGCCCGAGCGGGTAGGTCAGGAACAACAGCAACAGCACCGCGGCCGGCAGCATGAAGGCCAGGCCGAGGGCGTTGCGGCTGTTCTGGAAGCGCTCGAGGAGTTTCATGGCTTCGGCAAACTCTGGTTCACGGACACAAGGGCTTCGACAGGCTCAGCCCGAACGGAAAGCCGTCTCACACCTTGTAGTAGCGCTCGGCGCGCTTCTGCGCCCGCTCCATCGCCTCCTTCGGTGTCTTCGAGCCGCTGCCGGCCTCGGCCACCATGTTCGGCACGATGAAGTCCGCGAGCGCCCCGGCCGATGCATAGCCCAGCCGCCCCGCATAGCCCGCCGGCCGCAGGTTCTTCACGCTGTCGCGGTACGGCGTGTTCTTCGGGTCGACCGACCACACCGCGCTCTTCTCGTAGGCCCGCAAGGGCTGCGCGACGTAGCCGCCACCGCCCTGCAGCCACGGGTCGAACTGCTCCTGCTCCATCATGAAGCGCAGGAACTCCTTGGCCGCCTGCGGGTACTTGGTGTACTTGAAGATCATCTGGTTGAAGAACAGGTGGTACTCGGTCGGCACGCCCACCGGCCCGATCGGGAAGGCCGCGTGGTTGATGTCGGCCGCCATCTCCTTCAGCTTCGGGTCGGGCGAGTTCTTCGCCGCGTAGTACACCGAGATGCCGTTGTTGGTGATGCTGATCTGCCCGTCGAGAAACGCCTTGTTGTTGTTCGGGTCCAGCCACGACAGCGTGCCCGGCACGAAGCTCGAATACAGCTCCTTCGCGTACTCCAGCGCCTTCAGCGTGGCCGGGCTGTCCAGCGTCACCTTGTTGTCCTTGTCGACCATCGCGCCACCAAAGGCCCACAGCAGCCAGTGGCACCAGCCGCTGTCGCCGGTCGCGTTGCCCAGCGCCATGCCGCCCGGCGTGCCCTTCGCGGCCAGCGCCTTGTAGAGCTTCAGGAAGCCGTCGGTGTCCTTCGGCATGGTCTCGAAACCGGCCGCCTTCATCTGGCTCTCGCGGTACACCACCAGCGAGCCGGCCGCACCGAGCGCGACGCCGATCCACTTCTTGCCGTCGGGCCGCAGGTAGGCCTCGCAGGCCGGGTACCAGCCGCCGTACTTCTTGCCGAGGTACTCGCACAGGTCGGTCACGTCGAGCAGCTTGTCGGGGTACAGGTTCGCGTCGTCGTTGGTCGACAGGATGATGTCGGGCCCGGCACCGGTGTTGGCCGCGACGGCCGCCTTCGGCCGCACGTCTTCCCAGCCTTCGTTGTCGACCCGCACCTCGATGCCGGTCTTCTCGGTGAACTTCCTGACGTTCACCATGTACGCCTCGATGTCGCCCTGCACGAAACGGCTCCAGCGCAGCACGCGCAGCTTCGCGCCCTTCTCGGGCTTGTAGGCGAGCGTCTGCGCGCCGGCGCTCGGTGTCCACAGCGCGCCCGACCCGAGCGCGGCCACGCCGGCCGCCCCTTCCAGAAACTTGCGCCGATCGAATTCACTCATCGTTGTCTCCTGGTCAAGTTGTGAAGCGGCGCACTGCGGCACCGTGAAGGAATCAGCTCATCAGGCCACCAGCCGCTTGCCGCTGCCGGCGTCGAACAGGTGCGCGCGGCCCAGGTCGGGCTGCAGGTGGATGGTCGCGCCGGGCTCGAAGCGGTGCCGTTCGTGGAACACCACCGACACCTCGGCGCCCTGGTGCCGGCACGCGACGAAGGTGTCGGCGCCGGTCGGCTCCACCACCACCACTTGCGACGGGATGCCGCCGCTGTCGCTCAGCGACAGGTGCTCCGGCCGCGTGCCGAAGATCACCGGCTGGCCGTCCTCGCCGGTCGCGCCGGTGGGCGCGTTCATCTTCGTGCCGTCGGCCAGCTCCACCTGCAGCGTGCCGGCGCGGCGGCGCAGCGTGCCCGGCAGGAAGTTCATCGACGGCGAGCCGATGAAGCCCGCCACGAAGGTGTTCACCGGCTGGTCGTACAGGTCGAGCGGGCTGCCGGTCTGCTCGATGCGGCCGTCGCGCATCACGACGATCTGGTCGGCCATCGTCATCGCCTCGATCTGGTCGTGCGTGACGTAGATCGACGTGGTCTTCAGCCGCTGGTGCAGCTCCTTGATCTCGCTGCGCATCGCGACGCGCAGCTTGGCGTCGAGGTTGGACAGCGGCTCGTCGAACAGGAAGACCTGCGGGTCGCGCACGATCGCGCGCCCCATCGCGACCCGCTGGCGCTGCCCGCCCGAGAGCTGGCGCGGGTAGCGGTCGAGCAAGGCGGTGAGGCCGAGGATCTCGGCGGCCCGCGCCACCTTCGGGTCGGCGACCGCCTTGTCCTGCTTCGCGAGCATCAGCGAGAAGGCCATGTTCTCGCGCACCGTCATGTGCGGGTACAGCGCGTAGTTCTGGAACACCATCGCGATGTCGCGCTGCTTGGGCGGCAGGTCGTTGACGCGGCGTTCGCCGATGCGGATCTCGCCGTCGGAGATCTCCTCCAGCCCGGCGATCATGCGCAGCAGCGTCGACTTGCCGCAGCCCGACGGCCCGACCAGCACGGTGAAGGCGCCATCGGCGATCTCGATGTCCACGCCGTGCAGGATCTGCACCGCGCCGAAGCGCTTCTTCACCGACTGGATGCTCACACTGGCCATGCGTCGTCCCTCTGCAAGGTGGTGCGAATCCCGGGTGTCGGGACAGCGCTGACCCATCGGCACGCGACGGGGCAGGCGGGTTGTATGACGACCCCACGGGCGTGTCAATCGGCGCTGCCCCTCCTCGCGTTTGCCCGGGCTGTGCGCGCATGATGGGCCGCGCCGGGCGTGCTGCCCGGCGGGAGGCATGCCATGAAACTGCTGATCACCGGCGGTGCCGGCTTCGTGGGAACGCGGCTGGCGCAAGCCCTGCTCGCGCGCGACACGCTGGCCGGGCAACGCATCGAGACCCTGGTGCTGGCCGACCAGGTCGCGCCGCGTGCCGAGCTGCTGGCCGATGCCCGCGTGAAGGCGCGCACCGGGCCGCTGCTCGCGCAATGCGCGGCGCTGCGCGACGAGCCGTTCGACGGCGTGTTCCACCTCGCGTCGGCGGTGTCGGGTGAGTGCGAGGCCGATTTCGAGCTCGGCCTGCGTTCCAACCTCGACAGCACGCGCGCGCTGTTCGATGCGTTGCGCAGCACCGTGCAGCACGGCGCGCCGGCGCCGCGGCTGGTGTTCTCCAGTTCGGTCGCGGTGTTCGGGCCGGACGCCGCGGTGCCGCTGCCGGCGCGCGTGGGCGATGACACGCTGCCGGCGCCGCAGACCTCGTACGGCACGCACAAGCTGATATGCGAGTACCTGCTGGCCGACTACACGCGCAAGGGTTTCATCGACGGCCGCGCCGCGCGGCTGATGACGGTGACGGTGCGTCCGGGCCGGCCGAACGGCGCGGCCTCGTCGTTCTTCTCCGGGATCATCCGCGAGCCGCTGGCCGGCGAAGACGCGGTGTGCCCGGTCTCGGCGAACGTCTGCCATCCGGTGGCCTCGCCGGCGCGCACGGTCGAGGGGCTGATCGCGGTGTACGAGGCGAGCCGCGAGGCCTTCCAGGGCCGGCTCGCGATGAACCTGCCGGCGTTGAACGTCTGCGTGGGCCAGATGCTCGATGCGCTGGAGGAAGTGGCCGGCCGCGCGGTGCGCGAGCGGGTGCGCTTCGAGAGCGACGAGCGCATCGCCGGCATCGTCGCCAACTGGCCGAAGGCGGCGGACGCGGCGCGCGCGGCCCGCCTCGGGCTGAAGCCCGACGGCTGCTTCACCGACATCGTCCGGCAGTACATCGCCGACTGCGAGGCGGTGCCGAACGGAGCGGCTGCATTGAAGGGACTGGCCCGATGAACCGCATCGACCTCGACGGCCGTGTCGCGATCGTCACCGGCGGTGCGCAAGGCATCGGGTATGCGACCGCGCAGCGGATGCTGCGCTCGGGCGCGAAGGTGATCGTGTGGGACATCGATGAAGCGCTGCTGGCACGATCGAACGAGGCGCTGCGCCCGCTCGGGCCGGTCGCGGCGCAGATCGTCGAGCTGAGCGACGAGGCCTCCGTGCGGCGAGCGGCTGATGCGGCGATCGCGCAATGGGGCCAGGTCGACGTCCTCGTCAACAACGCCGGCATCACCGGCGGCAACGGCACGACCTGGGAGCTCGCGCCCGAGGTGTGGCGGCGCGTGATCGAGGTGAACCTGATCGCGCCGTACCTGACCTGCCGGGCGCTGGTGCCGCACATGATCGGGCGCGGCTACGGGCGCATCGTCAACATCGCGTCGGTAGCGGGCAAGGAGGGGAATCCGAACGCCTCGCACTACAGCGCGTCGAAGGCGGGCTTGATCGCGCTGACGAAGTCGCTCGCGAAGGAGCTGGCGACGAAGGGCGTGATCGTCAACGCAGTGGCACCGGCCGCGGCCAAGACGGCGATCTTCGAGACGATGACGCAGGCGCACATCGACTTCATGCTGTCGAAGATCCCGATGGGGCGATTCCTGGAGGTCGACGAGGCGGCGGCGATGATCGCGTGGCTGTCGTCCGAGGAGTGCTCGTTCAGCACCGGTGCGGTGTTCGACCTCACGGGTGGGCGCTCGACGTACTGACCCTGGCCACGCCCTTGAAGAAGGTGTAGCAGAAGACGCCGTCGCCTTCGGCCGTGCGCTGCAGCTCGCGCTGCCCGGCGTCGAACCGCTCCGGCGTCGCCAGCCCCGCCGCCAGCGCCGGCGCCCTCACCCCTTTGATCATCGCGTTGAACGTCTTGCGCGTGAAGCCGTCGACCCAGTCCGGCCGGCCGGCATCCGCATACACCAGCCGAGGGCTCACGCCGACCGCATCGAACCCGGCTTCGACCAGCAGCGGGTGCAGCGTGCGGCCGATCAGCGCATTGCCGCCGACACGCCGCTGCAGCTCGACCTGGCAGGCGATCGCCGCCCGCGCCGCCGCGCCCTCGGGATGGAAGCACACCGTGCCGTGATCCCCCTCGATCACCGTGATGCTGCCGCCCGGCTTCAGCAGCCGCGCCAGCGTCCGCAGCACCTGCACCGGGTGGGGCAGATGCTCCAGCACGAAGCAGACGAACACATGGTCGAAGGTGGCCGGCGCGAACGGCAGGTCGGCCAGGTCGGCCCACAGCAGCTCCACGTTCCCGAGCCGCGCCTGCCCGATGCGCCGGCGCGCTTCGGCCAGCGACTCGTGCGACACGTCGAAGCTGGTGAAGCGGGCCAGCGGGCTGCGCCGCGCCAGCGTCAGCGTCTGCGCGCCAACGCCACACCCCACCTCCAGCACGCGGCTGCCGGCGGGGAACCGCGTGTCGCCGTGCAGCAGGTCGACGAGCGTGCGGGCCTGGTCGGTCAGGCGGTCCTGTTCATGCGGCTGATAGCCGTGGACATAGGGCAAGGAGGAGGACATGGCGTTCGGCAGCAGGAGTCGCGATGCCGTGCAGTCTCCCGGCCGCGGCAGGCGCCGTCTTGAACGTTATTGCAGCCCGGCCGCGCGCCAGGCCCCCGGCGAGAAGCCGTACAGCCGCGCGAACACGCGCGTCATGTGGCTCTGGTCCGAGAAGCCGCATTCGGCCGCCACCTCGGCCAGCGCCAGCCCGCGGCGGATCAACCCGCGTGCCCGCTCGGCCCGCTGCTGCTGCAGCCACGCATGCGGCGGCAGCCCGCAGGCCTTCTCGAAGCGCCGCAGCAGCTGGTACTTGCTGGCCCCCACCATCGCGGCGAGTTCGTCCAGCGTCGGCGGGTTCTGCAGTTCATCGGCGAGCCGCTCGCGCACGCGGCCAAGGCCGCCGCCGAGCTCGCGCGGCGGCACGCGGCTGCCGTGCCGCTCGACCAGATCGCCGCATACCCGCACCAGCGCCTCTTCGCAGCCCAGCGCCTGCGCACGCCCCTGCTCCCACGCGTCGAGCCGGGCGAACAGCTGAAGCAGCCCGGCGCGCAGCGGCGCGTCGGCAATCACCGGCTGCGTCACCGCGAAATCCTCGCCCATGCCGGAAACCTTCAGCATCGCCGCCGGCGACAGGTACACCATGCGCCAGCGCCGCGCCGGCCCGCCCAGCGGCCGGCCGTCGTGCACCTCGCCGGGGTTGGTGGTGATCACGTCACCCGCCTGCGAATCCACCTGCCCGCGCCCGCTGGCCGAGCGCTGCGCACCGTGCAGCAGCAGGCCGAAGCCCCAGGTCGCGTGCCAGTGGCGGGCATAGTGGCGATCGCTGTCCATCGCGGTGCCGTGCACGCCCTCCCAGGGCGAGCCGGTGACGCGCGAGGTCGGGGACGAGGCCATCGGCCGATTGTGCGGCAACCCCGATGCGGCAACCCCATGTTTCAATCATGAACGGCGCGCCCGGACACGACATACCGCGTTAACGCCCGGCGCCTCCAATGCGTGCCGCGGGCTGCAGTCGACAGCCCCGACACCAGGAGACAACACGATGCAAGCCACCCTCCGCGCCACCGCGCTGGCCGCGACCCTGTGCCTGAGCGCGCTCGGCGCCCAGGCCGTCACGCTGAAGATCTCGTGCGGCGCCGTCGGGCTCGAGTTCCAGCTCTGCAAGGAAGAGTCCGACGCCTGGGCGCAGAAGACCGGCAACGAGGTGCAGGTCATCAACGCGCCCAATGACTCGAACGAGCGCCTCGCGCTGTACCAGCAGATCCTCGGCAGCGGCTCCGACAAGATCGACATCTACCAGATCGACGTCGTCTGGCCCGGCCTGCTCGCCAGCCACCTGATCGACCTGAAGCCCTACACCAAGGGCGCCGAGAAAGAGCACTTCCCGGCCATCGTCGCGAACAACACCGTCGGCGACAAGCTGGTCGCGATGCCGTGGTTCACCGACGCCGGCCTGCTGTTCTACCGCAAAGACCTGCTCGAGAAGTACAAGGTCACACCGCCCACCACCTGGGACGCGCTGGCCGCCGCCGCCAAGAAGATCCAGGACGGCGAACGCGCCGCCGGCAACCCGAAGATGTGGGGCTTCGTCTGGCAGGGCCGCGCCTACGAAGGCCTGAGCTGCAACGCAACCGAATGGCTCGCGAGCTTCGGCGGCGGTGCGATCGTCGAGACCAACGGCAAGGTCTCGGTCAACAACGCCAACGCGATCAAGGCGCTGCAGACCGCCGCCAGTTGGGTCGGCACCATCACGCCGAAGGCGGTGCTCAATTACGCCGAGGAAGACAGCCGTGGCGTGTTCCAGTCGGGCAACGCGGTGTTCCTGCGCAACTGGCCCTACGTCTGGGCGCTCGCGCACAAGCCCGACAGCCAGATCGCCGGCAAGGTCGGCGTGATGCCGCTGCCCGCCGGCGGCACGGGAGGCCGCAGCGCCGCGACCCTCGGCGGCTGGCAGCTCTCGGTCTCGAAGTACTCGAAGAACCAGGCCGTCGCCGCCGACCTGGTGAACTACCTCGTCAGCGCCGCGGTGCAGAAAGACCGCGCGATCAAGGCTTCGTACAACCCGACGCTGCCGGCCCTCTACAAGGACGCCGGCGTGATGAAGGCCAACCCCTTCATGGCCGAACTCGGCAGCACCTTCGCCGCCGCGGTGAGCCGCCCGTCGACGGTGACGGCCGCGCAGTACAACCAGGTCAGCAACCTGTTCTGGAACGCGGCGCACGACGTGCTCTCCGGCAAGACCAAGGCGCCGCAGGCGGTGGCCGACCTCGACAAGCAACTCAACAAGCTCGCCCCCGCCGACAAATGGAACTGAAGGGCACCGGCCTGCAGCGCGCGCGGCGCGTGCAGGCCTGGTGGCTGGTGCTGCCGACCCTTGCCGTGCTGGCGGCGGTGGCCGGCTGGCCGCTCGCGCGCACGATCTTCTTCAGCCTGACCGATGCGAAGCTGTCGGCGCTCGGCACGCAACGCTTCGTCGGACTCGACAACTACCTCGGCCAGCGCTTCGGCGAAGGCGGCGTGCTGTTCGATCCCGAATGGTGGGCCTCGGTCGGCAACACGCTGCTGTTCACCGTGAGTTCGGTGCTGCTCGAAACGCTGCTGGGCCTGGGCATCGCGCTGCTGCTGAACCACCCGTCGCGGCTGCGCACGCTGCTGCGCGCCGCGGTGCTGGTGCCGTGGGCGATCCCGACCGTGGTGTCGGCCAAGATGTGGACCTGGATGCTGCACGACCAGTTCGGCATCATCAACACCGCGCTGGTGGCCGCGGGCCTCGTCGACGAGCCGCTCGCGTGGACGGCCGATCCGTCGCTCTCGTTCGTCACGATCGTGATGGTCGACGTCTGGAAGACCACGCCCTTCATGGCGCTGCTGACGCTGGCCGCGCTGCAGATGGTGCCGCGCGACTGCCACGAGGCGGCGCAGATCGACGGCGCATCGCCCTGGACGATCTTCACACACATCACGCTGCCGCTGATCCTGCCGGCGATGCTGGTCGCGATGGTGTTCCGCAGCCTCGACGCGCTGCGCGTGTTCGACGTGATCTACGTGATGACCTCCAACAGCCGCGCGACCCGCAGCATGTCGGTCTACGTGCGCGAGCAGCTGATCGATTTCCAGAAGATCGGCGCGGGCTCGGCAGCGGCCACGCTGCTGTTCGCGACCATCGCGGTCGTGACGCTCGCGTGGCTGCTGGCGACGCGCTCGCGCATGCGGGAGCTCGATTGATGCGCTCGCGGCAATCCCCCATCGCCACCACGCTGCGCCGCGGCGCTTCGCTGCTGGTCGTCTTCGTCTCGCTGTTCCCGCTCACGTACGCGATCGCCACCTCGTTCAAGCAGGGCAGCGACCTGTTCAGCGCGCAGTTCTGGCCGAGCCGCGCCGTCATCGGCAACTACGTGTCGCTGTTCCGCGACCAGCCCTTCGGCACCAACCTGCTGAACTCCACGCTGGTGGCCGGCGTGGTCGTCGCGCTGTCGCTGGGGCTCGCGCTGCTGTCGGCCTGGGCGCTCGGGCGGGTGCGGTTTCGCGGCCGGCAGGCGCTGATGCTGACCATCCTCGGCGTCTCGATGTTCCCGCACGTCGCGGTGCTGGCCGGGCTGTTCGAGCTGGTCAGCGCGCTCGGCCTGTACGACAGCCTGGCGGCGCTGATGCTGTCGGACCTGCTGTTCACGCTGCCCTTCACCGTGTGGGTGCTGACCACCTTCATGCGCGACCTGCCGAAGGAGATCGAAGAGGCCGCGCTGATGGACGGCGCCGGTGTCTTCACGATGATCTTCCGCGTCTTCCTGCCGATGCTGTGGCCGGCGCTGGTGGCGACCGGGCTGCTGGCCTTCATCGGCGCGTGGAACGAGTTTTTGTTCGCGCTGAGCTTCACGCTGTCGTCGACCGAGCGCACGGTGCCGGTCGCGATCGCGCTGATCTCGGGCGCCAGCAGCTACGAGCTGCCGTGGGGCAACCTGATGGCGGCCTCCGTCATCGTCACGCTGCCGCTGATCGCATTGGTGCTGGCCTTCCAGCGCTACATCGTGTCCGGCCTCACGGCCGGCGCCGTCAAGGGATGAACAGGACCATGAACCAGCCCGGCCACAAACAGGACACCGATTGGTGGCGGCACGCCGTCGTCTACGAGGTCTACCCGCGCAGTTTCCAGGACAGCAACGGCGACGGCATCGGCGACCTCGACGGCATCACCGCGCGCCTGCCCTACCTGAAGGGCCTGGGCGTGGACGCGGTGTGGATCGCGCCGTTCTTCCGCAGCCCGATGTGCGACTTCGGCTACGACGTGTCGGACTACCTCGACGTCGACCCGATGTTCGGCACGATGCGCTCGTTCGAGACGCTGGTGGAGTGCGCGCATTCGCTGGGGCTGCGCGTGATGATCGACCTGGTGCTCAGCCACAGCTCCGACCGGCACCCGTGGTTCGCCGCGAGCCGCGCCGACCGCAGCAACCTGCAGGCCGACTGGTATGTGTGGGCCGACGCGAAGCCGGACGGCACGCCGCCGAACAACTGGCTGAGCATCTTCGGCGGCTCGGCCTGGCAATGGGACACGCGGCGCGAGCAGTACTACCTGCACAACTTCCTGTCCAGCCAGCCCGACCTGAACTTCCACACGCCGGCGGTGCAGGACGCGTTGCTCGAGGTGGCGCGCTTCTGGCTGGTGCGCGGTGTCGACGGCTTCCGGCTCGACACCGTCAACTTCTACACGCACGACCGCCAGCTGCGCAACAACCCGCCGCAGCCGCGGGGCCAGTTCGCGGGTGCGGCGCACCGCAGCAATCCGTATGCGTGGCAGCGCCACCTGCACGACAAGACGCAGCCGGAGAACCTGGTCTTCATCGAGCGGCTGCGTGCGTTGTGCGACGGATTCCCCGGTTCGGTGCTGCTCGGCGAGATCGGTGACGACGAGCAGTACAAGACGCTGGCCGAGTACACCGAGGGCGACAAGCGCCTGCAGATGGCCTACGTGTTCCGGCTGCTGGAGCGTGCGTGCTCGGCGCGGCACCTGGCCGGCGTGCTGGAGGAGTACCTGCGCGACGCGAGCCGCTCGCGGGTGTGCTGGTCGGTCGGCAACCACGACGTGGAGCGCGTCGCGTCGCGCTGGTCGGCCTGGGGCGCGACCGCGCGCCAGCGCGCCGAGCTGGCGGCGGCACTGCTGCTGTCGCTGCCCGGCGGCAAGTGCATCTACCAGGGCGAGGAGCTCGGGCTGACCGAGGTCGACGTGCCGTTCGAGCAACTGCGCGACCCGTTCGGCATCACGATGTGGCCGCAGAAGATGGGCCGCGACGGCTGCCGCACGCCGATGCCGTGGACGCGAGCACCCGGTGCCGGCTTCACGACCGGCACGCCGTGGCTGCCGATCGCCGACGAGCACCTGCCGCTGGCGGTGCGCGAGCAGGTCGGCGATGCGGGATCGCTGCATGCGTTCTACGTGGACTGGCTGGGCTGGCACCGCCGCGAGCGGCTGCTGCGTGATGGTGCGCTGCAGTTGCTGGCGCCGACCGACCAAGTGCTGGCCTTCGAGCGCGTGTCGGGGGGTGAATCGCTGATCTGCGTGTTCAACCTGTCGGGCGAGCCGGCGGACTATCGGATCGACCGCAACGCGGTGACGGTGGAGGGGCGATCGATCGGGGCCCTGCTGGAAGGTGGGGAGGTGCGGCTGGAGCGCTGCGGGATGCTGTTTGCGAGGGTGGGTGGCGGGCAGCCTGCCTAGTTGTTGCACGCACACCCACTCGGTGAGTTGCAGGTCAGGTTCACCGAATCGCCGGCACCGACGCCGACAACAGCAGACCGAGCACGCCCCAGCTCGCCGTCGCGCGCAACACCCGGCGAAGCGCGCTCATGGTTTGTCGGGATTCTTCGTCCCGTTCTTGCCAGTGTCCGGATTGGTGTTGCCCTTGCTCGACCAGTTGTCGTGCTTGGACTTGTTCGGGTTCGTTGCGCGATGCGGCGCGACGTAGGTGCCGCTCTTGGTGGTATGCCCCGCAACGTGGTGTGCGCCGCCCGAGCTGCTCGAACCTTTGTGTGAGCCCTTCGCGTCCACGACACCGGATGCGAAGGTGACGACCGCGATCAGGCCGATTGCAATTCCTCGCATGCTTGCCCCTTCGTCGACCGTCTGAACGCGGTGACGCTGGAAGGTAGACCTTGGATCTCCGCTCCGCCATCCACAAAGAGAAGGATGAAACGGCGGAATCAGATGCTGCCGAATGCGACTGGATAGCAAGTGGCGAGAGATCAGGCGGCGACCAGCGCCAGCAGTCACATCGCCGCGTAAGCTGGTGCGGTCTTTTTGGCGGGAACCTTCTTCGCCCCAACTGCCTTCTTGGAAGGAGCGGTCTTCTTCGCGGCAAGTACCTTCTTTGCTGGCGCAGCCTTCTTGGCTGCAGCCACTTTCTTGGCTGGCGCAGCCTTCTTCGCGGCCGGCGTCTTCTTGCCAGCGGCCGGTGGGGGGGCGACCTTCCCGGACAGGGCCTTCATGCCCGCTTCGATGTACCGGCGGATGAGGTCGTTCTTGCTGGTCCGAGTGAAATACGCCTCGTCGCGAAGCTTGTCGTCAACCGAGGGGCTGAGGTAGACGGTTCGAAGAACCAGATTCGAGGAAGCCATGGCGATTTCTACTCCTTGTGCGTATGGGTATACATGCGTATGGGCAGCGCCCCGGCAGTCTACTCCGGCCGATTCGTGTAGCGGCTGAGGATCAGATCCGACATCCCACCCAAGGACATCAGGCTGCCGTACCCAGGCCCGAGGAGGCTGGAGTGTGCGGGAGCATGCAGGCGCGGATACGTCCAAGGCTTCGAGAAGCTCAAGTCCGGCTCCATCCCATCCCGTAGGCTCTCCTGGTATTTCTTGTCGTTGCGCCTGGCCGCATCAAACCCTTCGATGAGATCGAGGAACCACCAGTTGTCGAAGCCGGAGGCATCGACAAGCATGGCCGGCCGCAGGTCCACGTCAACGCCGTCGCCGCGTCTCACAGTGACCTGCAGAGACCCCTCCCGGTCGGCCTTTACGCTCAAAGCACGCCCATCCACGAAAACCAGGCCAGTGGCGCTTGCCACCTCCTCCATCACCGTTCCCCACACGACGCCTCGGTTCAGGCGGTTGAAGAACTGCTCGCGACTCTCTTTGGAGAGCGTCCTCCAGGTCTCCTCGTCGCTGAAGAGGCGGTTCTCGAAGACGCTGTCGCCGCGCGTGAAGAAGGCAGCCTGGTTGGCGACCATCACGATTTCGTGATCCTTGAAGCCGTTTCTGCACAGCCAGGCCAAGATGGCAGCTGCGGTGCCGCCGGCCCCGACGATGACAATCTGCTCCGACGGGTAGCCCTTCCTCACCAGCTTGGGAACCTCCTTCAGCCGCCGCCAGAAGTCGTCGCCATCGAAGCGGCGATGACTCTTGCCCGTGATCGGCAAGTGCCGCGCCGGGCCTGGGCTGGTAACCACGACCCCATCGAACTCGATGGCGTGCGATGAGCGTCGACTTCCCGGCCTTCTGCTCACCACGACCCACTTGCCACGAGCAGGATGCAGCCTGGTCACTTCCTCAACGACAAGCGTCGCCGCCGACCGCCGGACCACCCACGTCAGGTAGCTTGCGAAATCACGGTGCATCGGCGGCCGCGCACCATGGTCCACCCAGCGGCTGTAGTCACGCGGACGCGACAGCAGGTAGCTCTGCCACGAGAACTGCGCATGCATCAACGAGTCGACTTGCTCGCCGCCCTTGGAGGCGTATGGAAAGCCGACGTCGCGTTCGGCGGGAGTGCACAGGCGCTGAATGCCGTCCGTGTAGCCCGACTTGCCGGTCCAGTGCGCGCCCACCTCTTGCCTCTCGAAGATGGTCACGTTGATCTCGTCGCCCTTGCGCGCTTGACGCAAGGCGAACGCCTTGGCAGCGAGAGCGGCCGCCTTCGCGCCGCCTCCGATGACGGCAATCTCCTTGCGCTGCCTTGATTCCGCCACGCTCCCCTCCCGAGACCTCGCTGGTCTCTGCGTTCAGATGCGGCGCAGTCTAGAAATCCAGCCCGATGCGGGTCAACCGGTCCATCTGTCCGGTTGACCACGCTCACTCATCACCACTCAGAGATGCATCTTCAACCCCACGAAGAACGTCCGCGGGCTCCCGAGGAAATAACGCCCCGACGTCAGCGGGCTCGACGTCGTCAGCTCCTGCCCCAACCCACCCAGGTAGTGCTCGTTGAACAGGTTGTCGACGTTGAAGGTCAGCTCGGCCTTCGCGATCGCGCCGAACAGGTTGTCGGGCAGCTTGTAGCCGGCCGACAGCCCGACCAGCGTGTACGCCGGCATGGTCTCGCGCGCATACGTCACGTTGCCGCTGGTGTCGCGCACGTCGAATGAACCCGCTGCCTCGCCGACGTACTTCACGTTGACCGCCGCGCGCCACAGGTCGGTGCGCCAGCTCGCCTCGGCGAACGCGCTGTGCCGCGCCACGCCCAGCACCGGATCGCCGCCGCGGATGTTCTCGAACGGCGTGTCCTCGGTGTAGTGCGCGTCGTTGTACTCGTAGTTCGCGTACAGCTCGAGCGCCCCGAACAGCGCGCGCCCCGTCACGTCGACGCCGCGCGAGCTGATGCCGCCCTGGTTCTGGAAGGTGGTCGTCGCGTCGCGCGAGAAGATGTCGCCGTTCGGGTTGCCGTTCTGGATCGAGATGCGGTCGCGGTAGTCGATGTCGTACAGCTGCACCGTCAGGCCCGCCGTGCGGCCGATCCAGCGCACGCCCAGGTCCTTGTTGATCGAGGTCTCGGGCTTGATGCCGTTCTTCGAATCGACCGCCGCCGTGCCCTCGAACACCGAATCCGGAATCGCGCTGAAGTTCTTCGAGCCGCTCGCGAACACCTCCCACTCATTGCCGATGCGGTACAGCGCCGCCACCTTCGGCAGCAGCTTGCTGTTCACGCTCAGCTCGCGCGTGCCGTTGAACTCCACCGGCGAGCGGTAGGTCTCGGTGAAGCTCTGGTACGTTGCGCCCAGGTCGAGTTCCATGCGGTCGTCGAGCAGGCTCATGCGGTCCTGCGCATACGCCATCGACGAGTGCGAGCGGTAGTTGCGGTCCTGCGTGATCGAGTACAGGCCGCTGTCGGCATAGTCCCCGCTGCGCGTCGGGTCGCTGGCCTGGTACCAGTTGCGCGTCTTCGTGCGGTCGATGTGCTCGTACCAGGCACCGACGCGCAGCGTGTGGATGTCGGCCAGCACCGTGCTGGCCTCGGCCAGCGTGCCGGTGCGGTCGGTCTCGTAGCCGCCGCGCCGCGTGCTCGCCTCGCGCGCGCCCCAGGCGCTCCGGTCGTTCATCGCATACGCCGCAGCGGCAGGGCAGCCGGCCGCCTTCAGCGTGGCCGCCGTCACGCCGGTCGGGAAAGCCACCGCCGGCAGCTTGACCAGCGAGCCGTCCGGGTTGCGCTGGTACTGGTTCGCGTAGCACTCCTGCACCGTGGCCACCGGCCCCTTGTCGGTCGCACCGACCGGGCTGTAGAGCTGGCCGTTCGCCGGCAGCTGCTTGTACGGCACGTAGAACCAGCCGTTGCCCTCCTGGTGGTGGTAGTACGGCTTCAGCGTCAGCGTGGTCAGCTCGTTCAGCTTCAGCGTGCCGTCGACGTGCGCGAACAACTCCTTGCTGTCGATGCCGCGCGTGCGGCGGTAGTTCTGGTCCTTCGCCGGGTCGCCGGTCCACTGGTCGGTCAGCCCGTCGGATTCCGGGTTCGTCTCGAAGTTGGACTTGTAGCCGGTGCTGCGCGCGCTCAGCGCGACCGCGTCGTAGTCGTTGCTCGACATGTCGTTGTAGCTGACGGTCGCGCGCAGGCTGGAGCCGCCGTCGAACTGCTGCAGCACGCGCAGGTCGAAGTGGTCGCGGCTGCTGCGGCCCGACTGGTCGCCGGGCCAGGTGTGGATGTAGTCGTGCGCGGCATCCACGTAAGCCGTCAGCCCTTGCGCGATCTCGCCGGTGTCGAAGCGCACGAAGCCGCGCCGGTAGCCGTAGTTGCCGGCCGACAGCTCGACGTCGACACCGCGCAGGCGCGCCGGGTCGCGGGTCTTGAAATCGATGAAGCCGCCCAGCGCCTGGTTCGACGGCGTGCCGATCTCGCCGGCCGTCTGCGACACGTTGACGCGCGACAGGTTCGACGGGTCGAGCAGCCGGATCGGCATCGAGCCGCCGTTCGACAGCGTCGAGCCGTTCGGGATGCCGTCGATCGACAAACCGATCTGCTCCTTCGTCATGCCGCGCATCGACAGCCGCGTCGAGAAGCTGCCGCCCACCGCATCGCCCGAGCCGACCTGCAGGCCGGGCACGCGCGACAGCAGCTTCAGCGGGTCCAGCCCCTGCGGCTGCTCCTGGATCGCGCGCTGGTCGATCACGGTGTTGGCGCGCGCCTCGCCCTTGCCGAGGGAGGCGCCGATGATCATCTGCGTCGGCAGCTGCTGCGGCTCGGCTGCGGCCTTCTCGGTCTTCTCTGCCTCCGGCGCCGCCGGTTCGGCCGCCGTCTGCGCCATCGCCGGGCACGCGGCCGCCAGCACCGCCGCCGCGATCATCGAGAGTCGAACGCTCGGGAAACTTGCCATGGAATACCTCTTCTGAACGGTTGATACAGATTTCGTCAGCCAGGCGGTCATTGTGTTAGTGGTACGTACCACTAGTCAATCCGGCGCCGGAACGGTCGGCATCTTGTCAGGCATGTGTGACAGTTTTGGGACTGCTTTTGACCAGAGAACTTGACTTGTGGTACGTACCACGACTAGGATTTCGGAGAAATTCAGAGAGGAAACCCACGATGCCCGCCACCAGGCCCCCTGCCCCGCCGGCCGACAGCGCCGCCGCGCCGCGTTACCGCTGGCTGGCCTACGAGCTGCTGCAGACCATCGAGCGCGGCAGCTTCGCCGACAACCAGGCGCTGCCGTCCGAGCGCGAGCTGGCCGAGACCTACGAAGTGAGCCGCGACACCGTCCGCAAGGCGGTGCGCTACCTGGAGGAGCGCGGCGTGCTGTACAGCGACCACGGCCGCGGCACCTTCGTCGAGCCGTCGATCGTGCGCAACATGTCGCGCTTCCTCGACAGCTTCTCGGTCGACACCGCGGCGCGCGGCGGCCTGCCGGGCCAGAAGGTGCTGGCGATCGAGCCGGCCGCGGCGTCGATGGCGGTCGCCGGGCTGCTGGGCCTGCGCCCGGGTGAAGCCCTGCTGCGCATCAAGCGCACGCGGCTGATCAACGGCCAGCCGGTCGGCCTGCAGGATGCCTTGCTGCCAGCGAGCATTGGCCAGGGCATCGACCGCGCGGCGCTGGAGGCCGCAGGCTCCTTGTACCGGCTGCTGCAGGAAAAAGGCATCGTGCCGGCCGAGGCGATCGAGAACCTGACCGCCGCCGCCGCCGACAGCGAAGACGCCGAGCTGCTCGGCGTGCCGCGCGGCACGCCGCTGCTGGTGTGCGAGCGTGTCACGCTCTCCGAGCGCCGCGAGCCGATCGAGTACTGCCTGATGAAGTACGTGCCGAGCTACCGCTACAGCACGCGCATCAACCGGCACAGCAACGCGCTCTGAGCCTCAGGATGCCCGCCTTGCCGATGCCCGCCACCAGGTGGCGCCGCGTGATCGCCGGCCTGGCCGTCGCCGCAGCGCTGTTGCTGCTCGCGCAGTGGCGGCCCGGTGTCGCACGGCCGGTGGCGGGCCAGGCAGCGCCCACCCGCGTCGCGCTGTTCGTCAACGGCACGCTCGGCGACCAGAGCTTCTACGACGCCGCCGCGCGCGGGCTGCGCCAGGCGCACGACACGCTCGGCATCGACACCCGCGCGGTCGAAGGCGGCGGCGACCCGACGCGCTGGGAATCGGCCTTCGTCGACCTGGTCGATGGCGGCGATTTCGACGTCATCGTCACCGGCACCTTCACGATGACGCCGCTGGTGCAGAAGCTCGCGCCGCTCTACCCGAAGCTGCGCTTCATCGTGTTCGATGCGGCGGTCGACCGCGCGCAGTGCCGCTGCGACAACGTCTACTCGGTGCTGTTCCGCCAGAACGAGGGCGCCTACCTCGCCGGTTACCTCGCCACGCGGCTCGGCGCCACGGCCGGCGGCGCGGCACCCACCGTCGGCGTGGTCGGCGGCATGCAGATCCCGGTGATCGACGACTTCATCGTCGGCTTCACCGCCGGCGCGCAGGCGGCCGATCCGCGCACCCGCGTGCTGCGCCAGTACGTCAACTCCTTCACCGACCCGGCCACCGGCAAGGAGATCGCGAAGGCCTTGTATGCGCAGGGCGCCGGCACGGTGTTCCAGGCCGCCGGCGGTTCGGGCCAGGGCGTGATCGAGGCCGCCGCCGAGGCCGGCCGCTGGGCGATCGGTGTCGATGCCGACCAGTACCTGATGTATTCGCGCTCGAACCCGCAGCGCGCCGCCGCCATCGCGACCTCGGTGCTGAAGCAGGTCGACGTCGCGATCCTGCGCGCGCTGACGCTCGACCGCCGCCACGCGCTGCCCTACGGCCACACCGAATCGCTCGGGTTGGAGAGTCGCGGCATCGGCCTCGCGCGCAGCGCGCCGGTGCTCGCGAAGGCCTCGCCGGCGCTGCTGGCCGAGCTCGACCGCGTCGAACAGTCCATCGTCAGCGGGCAGGTGCGCGTGCCGTCGGCATTCAATTCGCCCGCGAGCGCACCATGAACAACACCGCGCCGCTTCTGCAGCTCGACGGCCTCGTCAGGCGCTACCCGAACGGCGTGCTCGCGGCCGACGGCGTCTCGTTCGAGGTGCAGCGCGGCGAGGTGCACGCACTGGTCGGCGAGAACGGCGCCGGCAAGTCGACCGTGATCAAGATGCTGTACGGGCTGGAGTCGCCCGACCAGGGCGTGCTGACGGTCGACGGCATCCCGCGCCGCTTCGCCTCGCCGCGCGATGCGATCGCCTGCGGCATCGGCCTGGTGCCGCAGCACCTGCAGCTGTTCGGCTCGCTGACGGTGGCCGAGAACGTCGTGCTCGGCGCCGAGCCGCTGCACCGCGGCCTGCTCGACCGGCAGGCCGCCCACCGCCGCGTACAGACGCTGGCCGCGCAGCATGGGCTGGAAGTCGACCCGCAGGCGCGCGTGGCCGGGCTGTCGGCCGGCGCGCAGCAGCGCGTCGAGATC
>NZ_JBFULV010000024.1:0-93715 GCF_054049715.1 Rhizobacter sp. P5_C2
GGTCAAACAGTCGGCGACAGTCAGTTCACGAAGCGTGCTGCGCACGCGGGCCATGAATCCAGCCAGCTCCGGCGCCCCGCCCTGATTGGCGCTCCACACCCTGCCCACCCGCGCCTTTGCGGAACCGCCGCGCTGTGTTTGGGGGGGAAAAGACTGAAGTGACCGACGAGCACGCCAACGCCCGCACGCTCGTCGGTCACTTCAGTCTTTTCCCCTCAACAAGAGCGGCTGGTTCTGCGCGGCGGGTGAGGGGATGGGCTGGGGGCGATTTCTGGGGCGACGGAGAAGATCGGCTTTGGGGATGGCGCGCGCCAGCGCGCTTCGTGGACTGACTCATCGGCACTGTTTGACCACAACGAACGAAGTGAGTGGAGGGAGTTTGCCGATGCATCCCCAAAGCCGATCTTCGCAGTGGAGTCGGCCCCCGGGCCGACCGCCCCGGCATGAGCCGCCAGCCCATACCCTCACCCGCCGCGCCGCCGCAGAAGCAACGCAGAAAAATCACCCGCCATGCCAGGGCGCAAGCGCCCTCACTTTCTGAATTGCCAGAGAAGCAGCCGCATTCCGCGTCTCGACGCCGAGCTTCTCGAACACGTGCTCCAGGTGCTTCTTCACCGTCGCCGGGCTGCTGCCGAGGATGTCGCCGATGTCGCGGTTGGTCTTGCCCTTCGCAACCCAGTACAGCACCTCGGCCTCGCGCAGCGTCAGCTTGAAGGCCTGCAGCACCGCATCCACCGCCGCCGCGTCCGACACCTCGCGCATCACGATCAGCCAGTCGTCATCACTGGTGCGCTGCTGCAGCGAGAACACCAGCTGCCGCTCGCCGCGCACCACCGACAGCGACGTCGGCTCGCGGCCCTCGGCCGCCAGTTGCGACTGCGCCTGCAGCCACACCGCCAGCTCGGCCGGCACGTGCGCCGGCGGCGCCTCGAAGTAGCGCTGCATCAGCTCGCGTGCAAGCGCCGTCTGCCACACCGCGCGGCTGTTCTCGATCCGTTCGGTCACGTGGATCGCCATCGTCGCGTGGCCGAAGGCATCGAGCGCATTGCGGGCCTGCCTCGCCTGCCGCGCACTCTGCATGTGCACCACCATGCGCGCCAGCACCTCCTGCGGGCGGATCGGCTTGGTGACGTAGTCGATGCCGCCGGCCTGGAAGGCGGCCACCACGTGCTCGGTCTCGGTCAGGCCGGTCATGAAGATGATCGGAATGTGCGAAGTGCCGGGCTGCGCCTTCAGCCGGCGCGCCACCTCGAAGCCGTCCATGCCGGGCATCACCGCATCGAGCAGCACGATGTCGGGATCGGCCTGGATCGCACGCTGCAGCGCGC
Organism: Rhizobacter sp. P5_C2; assembly: GCF_054049715.1. Classification (NCBI taxonomy): domain Bacteria; kingdom Pseudomonadati; phylum Pseudomonadota; class Betaproteobacteria; order Burkholderiales; family Sphaerotilaceae; genus Rhizobacter; species Rhizobacter sp. P5_C2. Next base: position 1,329 of record NZ_JBFULV010000024.1, read on the forward strand.
TCTCGCCGTTGACCGCCACCAGCACGGTGTAGCCCGCCTCGTCGAGCGCGTCATGCAGCAGCGAGAGGTTGTCGGGCACATCGTCGACGATGAGCACGACATCGCTCAGGCTGCGGTCTGGAAGTCTCTCGGTCATGGCCGGCATGGCGGGAAGGATGCGCACCGCGCGGTGCAGGAGCGCCAAGCGTAGCCGACGCCGGCCCCACGGGCCGGCCGGAATTTCACTGCCCGATCGACAGCTCCCGCCAGGTCAGCCGGCGCGTCCCCTTGTCCGGCCCCGCCGTGGGCACGTTCTTCACCGACGAACTGCCGTCCGAGCTGTTGATCGACGCCACCACCTGGCCGGTGGTCGTGATCGCCAGACTGGCCGTGCTGGACACCGCCTCGCTGTTGAGCAGCACGCCGGCCTCAGTGCCGGTGCTGACCTTGAGCCCGGTGGCGTAGTCGATGTAGTTCAGGTAGCTGCTGCCGCCGGTCTTGCAGCCCGCGTCCTTGGTCGGCAGGTCTGACACATAGACCAGCGTGCCCAGCTGCAGCGTCGGGTTGGTGTCGATGCGCTCGCCGGCATTCGGCAGGTCCTCGTACCAGCCATCCATGCTGTCGAAGCTGAGCGCATAGCCGAGCGGGCTGCTGACACTGCGCGCGCCGCCGCTGTCGGTCAGCGTGCGCGGCATGAAGCATTGCGTGACCTTGCTGGTCGTGCAGGCGCTCGCGCGCGGGCTGCCGTACAGGCCACTGCTGCCGGCGGCGGTGGTCAGCGTGTCCTTCAACGCATAGAGCGTCTGCGTCTGCGTCGACGACACATCGGTCAGGCCCAGGTACGAGCCGGTGCCCACATAGATCACGCGCGTGCCGCCGACCAGCCCCAGTTCGGGCCGGGTCGTGACGGGCTGGCGCACGCCGGCGGCATCGGCCAGCGTCGCCATCAGCTGCACGCCGGCGCTGCCGCCCGACTTGGTGAGCGTGCGCAGGTCGAAGCGCCACAGGTTGCCGAACAGGTCGCCGCCGTACACATAGGTCGCGACATTGTTGCCGGCGCTGTCGCTCCAGGCGCTCAGCCGCGCCAGGCCGCTCGGGCATGGTGCGGCCGTGCAGCCGGCCGGCACGCTGCCGCCGGTCGTCGAGCCGATGCCGGTGTCCAGCTTCTGGATGACGGCGCCGGTCTTCGCGTTCAGCACCCACATCACCCCGCGGCCGCTGCCGGGCGAGATGTTGTTGTAGCCGGAGCTCAGCAACACCACCCAGGTGCCGTCGGACAGCTTGGTCACGATCGGCGTGCCGTACGAATACCCGAGGTCGGCATCGCGCACGTAGGCAGCGTCCAGGCTGGTGTCGTGCGTGAACTCCCACAGCACCTGCGGCGAGGCCGGATCGCTGACGTCCAGCGCGTAGAAGCCGCGACCGCCGGCGCCCAGCCCGCCGACGAGGATGGTGCGCCAGGCCGAGCCGTCGTGGATGTCGGCCGCGGTGGTGGCGCCGTTGACGAAGAAGCGGTGCCGGGTCGCGTATTTCTTGTCGGCCAGCTGATACAGCCTGGGCAACAGCAGCGACGGGATGTAGGCCCACGATTCGGCGCCGGTGTCGGCCCGGAAGGCATGCAGCATGCCGTCGTTGGCGCCGAGGTAGACCATCGCCTGCCGACTCGCCTGGCTGCTCTTGTAGGCCGCGTAGCCGGTGTCGGCATACGACTGGCTCGGCGGACCGACGTACACCGGCTGCGCATCGACGGTGTCGCCCAGCACGTGGGTGCGCGGGAAGTAGTACGCGGTGTTGCCGATGCCTTCGTTGCCGCGCTCGCCGCGCAGGTAGGCCACGAGGTTGGCTCCGCCTGCGCCGACGGCGCCGGCACTGGCGCTGTCCACCTGCGCGGTGCTCGCGAGGCAGGCACTGCCCACACTGCACAGCTGCGACAGGCTGCCGATGGCCGCCACCTTGAAGTAGCCCTGTTGCGTGCTGCTGAGCGACGACCACTCGAACGGGATGCGCGTGCCGCTGCCGCCGGCAGCTTTCCAGGTGTAGAGAGTGCGGGCGCCGGCGGAGAGCTTGTCGAGCAGCGGTGTGGTCTTCAGGCCGGTGCCGGAGGATTCGATGCAATCGTTGCCGGCCCCGGACTGCGACCAGTCGGGCGTCGCGGCGCGCGCGCCGGTCGTGGCGTTGACGGTGTAGCGCGCCAGCTCGCCGAACCACTTCGACGAGCAGAAGCCGGTGCTGAAGACGTAGTTGGAACTCGCCGCGGACAGGTTGACATTGCCCGAGGTCGGCGCCGCCGCGCTGGAGCCTGATGACACGATGCTTTGCAATGCGGTGCTCAGGCCGTCCTTCAGTTCACCGACGTTGGTGGCGCTGTAGTAGCCGCCGCGGCCGTTGATCGCGGCATGCCAGAGGTCGTCGATCGCGGTTGCGGTGTCCTTGACGGGTTTGGGCCAGGTGCAGAGGCCGCTCGACTGCCAGCGGCAGATGCCGGTGGCCTGCAAGGCTGCACTGGCCGGCGTCCCGTTGACGATGTCGTAATAGTCGCCGCTGCCGGCCGACGCGTAATTCGACTGGAATTGCATGTAGCCTGACGCGCCCAGGCCGATGGTGTAAGTCACCAGGTTCTGACGCTGATTGGCGTAGGCGTTGCTGGCGACGTCAATGCCCTGGGGGTTCTTCGCATTGCCCAAGGCATCCGAACGCAGGTCGGTGGCGTAGTAGTACTGCGCCACGTCAGCCAATGTATTGATCACCTTGTTCGCGTCCCCGTACGGGCTCGGCAGGCTGCCGTCCTGATCGCCCACAGCCGTGCTGCCATCGACCCGCTTCGGTGTTGTCGAATCATTCCAATATCCGTCTGTTTGCAGGATCGCGTAATTGCGTTGACAGGCGTACTGCATTGGATCTTTCGCCGTCTCATTCCACACGGTGGTGAGCTTGCCGGCGAAATACTGTCCGGTTGTGGACAGCGCCGTTCTCAGCGGCGTCGATGTTGCCGTTTTGGCGTCAGCAATCGCCGCATACAAGGTCTGTTTCGTGGCCGAATCGAAGTCAGCCACATTCAGGAAGTCTGTGCGGCCGGTGACATCGTTGATCGTCATGTAGCCCACACGCACGCTGTCATCCAGGTCGGCGAACGTCAGCAAGATGGCCGTCTTGGCCATCTGGATGCGGGTCCGGTAATAGGCATGCCAATTCGCATAGTTGGTCATCTCCTCCTCGTAGGTGCATGTCGCACCGGCGCAATCGAGCCGTGCGCCCGCCTTGGTGTAGCTTGTCGTACTGCTCTGCACCGTCGTGGCATTGTTGCTGCCGGGCACCGATGACGTGGCGCCTGGGGTTCGAGAACTTGTATACGTCTTGCCATCGCCGAGACTGCCGGCAGCGTAGACAACCTGACAGTTCGTCAAATTCGAATCCGAACACCACCGAACGTAAGCAGGATATGGATAAGCCGTGGTGGCCGCAGATTGACTCTTGCAAGAAATCAATGCCGGCGAGTTGCAGTATTCGCCCACCGTGAACGTGTAGTAGACCGGGGGACTGGTCTTCAGATTCGCGGTCCCCGTCGTCAGTTGTTGATATGCGTCCAATGGAACGTTGGTCCACGTTGCCGTGTTCGCGGCGTTCATCGACAGGTAGTAGCTTCCATCGCCTTTCGGCGGCACGACATAGCGGACGCCGGGATCGTAGAACACGCTGTTGAAGCGGCTGTTTCTTCGAAGTTGCGACAGGCTTGAATCGGCCCAATCCGGCATGGTCGTGTCTTCCATGCTGCTGGAATTGTCCAGAATGAACATCAGGTTCGGCTTCACCAGCGAAGTCGTCGCCACCGGCGATGTCGCCAGATCGGTCGCATCCGCGATCGCCGGCATCGGCAAGCACGCGCAGCAACAGGCCAATACCGCGATCCATGGGCGTGCGTCCATCGTCATTCCTTGGTTCATGCCGTGCTCCCGCGTCACAAGGCCACCATGGCCTGCACCCAGGCCGTCGTGTTGCGCGGCCCGCTCACCTGCACCGTGATGCGGTAATAGACCTGGCTCTTGCAATTCAGATTGCCGCTGCCGCCATTGCTGCCCAGGCCCATGCCGCTGCCGCAGCCGGCGGCATCGGGCAGCGCCGAGCAGGTGCCGTTGGCCGGGTCGCCGGCGGCGCTGCACATGCGCTGGATCAGGTACGCCACGGTGTTGCCCGCCGCGTCCGCCGCACCGCCGTTGGGCTGGCCCGGCTGCGCGCCGGCACTGACCAGCGCGGCCCACAGGTCCGGCCAGTCCTGTACGGTGCCCGGGTCCTGCCGCGTCGCCAGGTAGCCGCGCGCGGCCTGGTCACAGGCCAGCACCGTGCTGCCGCTCGCGCAGGTGCTGGCGCTGGAAGAACTTGCCTGGCCGGTGTTGTTCTCGAGCCAGGCCACCGCGGCCTCCAGGCCCTGATCGCCCGAGCTGGTGGCCGATTGCTTGAAGCCGAGGTTGCCGGCGATGCCGTTGGCCGTTGCAGTGGATCGGCTCAGCGCCACCGCGGCCAGCGTCAGCGCCACCAGCACGATCAGCACCAGCACCAGGATCACGCCCTGCTGCCGGTCTTTCGGATTGCATCGCAGGCTCAGCATCCGCCGGACCCTCCTTGGTACGTCAGCTGCGAGCCCTGCCAGATCAGGTTGCGCAGCGGCACAGTGGCCTGCAGCACCCGGTGGCGGTAGTGCGTCCAGTCGGTGTTGGCGCTCAGGTCGATCGGCAGCGCGACCGGCGTGACGGTGGTGAACGCGGCCGACAGGCTGGTGTTGGCCGTCGAGCCGTCCCACGCCGGAGCCGCCGACGTGACGGTGTTCTTGTCGTAAGCGGGGCTGCGCGCCACCACCGCCAGCCGCAGCGCGACCACGCGGGCCCAGCGGCACACCAGCGGCAGGCTGCTGGTGTCCGAGGTGCCGCCCGGTGTGGTCTGGTCCCAGGTGTCGACGACCCCACTCATCGCCGAGGCCGCCACGCCCGAGGTGTCGCGGCCGTACTGCGCGCGCAGGCCGACGATGTTGCCGGCCAGCGGCACCCACACATCCGGGTTGCCGGTGTAGCTGGCCTTGCCGCAGTCCCAGGCCAGGTAATCGCACAGGGTCAGGCTGCCCTGGCGCACCGCATAGGCCCGCACGCGGGGCGACGCCCCCAGGTCGAACACGCTGCTGCCGATCGGCAGGCCGGCACTGCCGGGCGAGACCGTCAGCGCCGATCCGCTGATCGCGCTGACGGCATCCAGCGTCAGCGCACACGGGCTCGGCCGGGTCGCCGCGGCCGCCACCACGCGGTTGCCGACGCCGAACATGCCGGCGGTGCTGACGTCGTAGCGCCCGGCGATCGACGCCGCGATGGTGGCATCGCCTTCGGACGGCCCCGCCGAGGCGCCGGTGACGAGCAGCAGCGTGTCGGTGCCGATGTCGCCGGCGGGCACCAGCGCGGTTCGCGGGTTGACCACCACCGGCGCGAGCGCATCGAGCGTGACTGCCGCGGTGTCCCTGCTGGTGGTGTACGACAGGCCGCAGCCGAGGATCGAGAAGTTGGCGATGCCGTGGCCGGACTGGGCGATCTCGCGCTGCAGCTCGTACAGCGCGAGGCCACCCGCCACCTGAGCATCGTTGCCGCCGGTCGTGGTGCGCTTGTCGCTTTCGGCCGACGCGAACAGGCGCATCACCAGCACCACGCCCACCATGCCGATCAACAGCGCGACCATCAGCTCGACGAGGCTGAAGCCGCGTGCGCCTGCATGGCGCCGGGCATTGGGAGGCGTGTATCGGCTCATCTATTTCACCTGCGCCAGCACGACATGGCTGTGGTAGCCGCTGTCGCCGGGGGCTTTCCAGAAGACGGTGACGGTGGCCAGGCTGCTGGCGGTCGCCGCGCTGCCGCCGGGCACGGTCGTGAAGCTCACGGTGGGCGCCTTGCCCGCGACGTTCGGCAGGCCCGAGGCCTCGACCGACGCACGCCAGCTGGTGTAGCCGGCACCGCCGGCCGCACTGCCGAACTGCGCCTGCAGCGTGGCGGCGGCGCGGTCGGTGGTCCACAGCCGGCCGATCAGCGACGCGGCCTGCGCCGCCGCAATGGCGCGGTAGCGGGCGCCGGACGCCTGCTGCACCGACACCGCCTGCAGCTTCACCAGGCCCAGCACGCCGATGGCGAAGATCAGCAAGGCGCACAGCACCTCGATCAGCGAGAAGCCGCGGGCGCCGCGGCGCGACGGTGGACGACGGAGATTCATGCAGTGGTTCATGCGTTGCTCGGGCAGCTCATCGCGTCGGCCGCGGTGTTGCCGGCGCTGCGCGCCGGATCGCACATGCGCACCTCGCCGGCCGGGCTGACGACCACCTTCAGGCAGCGCGTCGGGCCGGCCGGTGCGCAGCTCTGGCCGCTCGCGCCGACCGCGATGCTGAGCAGGGCCGCGCCGGACGCGGGGGAGCTTGTCGAGGTCTGCCGGCCGAGCCCGTCGAAGGCGACCACCGAGCGCGTGGCCGAGAGCGTGGCCGCCGCGTCGCCGGCCACCACCGGGCTCACGCGCAGCAGGTTGGGTGCGGCGCCGGTGCCGAGCGCCGACGCACAGGCGCCGGCCGGGGTCTGCGCGGCGCCGAGGTTGATCGCCCAGTGCGGGCCGCTCGCCGTGATCTGGCAGCTGTCGGCCAGCGTGTCGACCAGCTGGAAGCGCACCACCGCGTTGCGCCGCACGGCCTCGGCGCGAGCCGACTGCAGCCCGTTCTGGAGCGACTCGGCGGTGCTGCGTACGCGTTCATTGCGCAGCCAGTCGCCGAAGGACGGCACGCACAGCAGCATCAGCAGCGCGAACACCGCCAGGCTCACCATCAGCTCGACCAGGGTCATGCCCCGGGCGGTGGCGCACTGCCGGGCGGCCATCAGCACACCCCGCCCTTCTTCGTGACCCAGCAACTGCCCGTCGGCGACGACCAGCCGGACACGCCGCTGACCGCCGAGGTCTGCTTGCCGTCCTGGTTGACGGTGTAGCTGAAGCCCGCCATGGCCCCGGTGCCGATGGCCGTCCAGATGTAGGCGGTGTCGGACGACGCGGTGCAGCTGAAGCTGAAATGGCTCGACGCGCTCGCGGTGACGCCGCAGGTCTTGACGCTCGCGCTGGTGTAGTAGCTGCGGTTGTCCTGGAACCACTGTTCCATCTTGACCTGCAGCGTGGACAAGGTCGCGGTGGCATCGGGAATGCGACCGCGCCGGAGGTAGTCGACATACGACGGCAGCGCCACGCCGGCGAGTATCGCGATGATCGCGGCGACGATCATCACCTCGATGAGCGTGAAGCCTGTGTTCTGACGACCCGGGGTTCTGCGCATGACCTGCCTCAATTCGCTACTCGGCGAAACAAGAGGCAACTCTGCGCAACATCTATGGAGGAATTACGCCCGAATTGTCAAACACTGTCATCGCGGCAGCCTGTGATCGACATCGCCGTGCGATCTGATGCGCGATCAGGGCCGCGTGCCTGCAGCGACCGACCCGTGCAAGGCCTTCTCGAGGATGCGGCTCACCGCCTCCAACTGGAACTTGCGCACCAGCTCGCGCACATGGCCCGCGAATCCGGCACAGGCAGGCTGCTCGGCCTCGATCCGGTCGAGCTTCTGGACGATGCCGCGGAAGTAGCCCAGGCGGACCAGCTCATCGAGCGCGCGCAGCGCATCGGCATCGGGCAGCACCCAGTCTGCCGGTGCGGTCGATGCGGGCGCTGCCGCGACGCTTGCCGACATCGGCGGGGCCTCCACCCACTGCAGGCCGAGGCGCGCGCCCAGCCAGTCGAGCAGCTCATGCACGCGCACCGGCTTCAGCACGAAATCGGCCGGCGTGATGCCGACGTCGTTGTCCAGGTCCTTGTCGAAGGCATTGCCCGAGACGATGGCCACCGGCGCAGGGCTCAGGCCCTGGGCGCGGATCGCGCGGATGGTGGCCCAGCCGTCGATGCCATGCATCGCGAGGTCCATCAGGATGGCGTCGGGCGTGACGCTGCGCAGCAGGCGCAGGCACTCGTCGCCGGAGGCGGCCTGGTGGATCTCGAAGCCCAGCGGCTCCAGCACGCTGACCAGCAGTGCGCGGTCGACCTCCTCGTTGTCGACCACCAGCACGCGGCGCCGCGGGCCCTGGTAGCCGGTGCGCGCGATGCGCGGCGCCGGCACCGCCACCGCGTCGCGCGCGGCCGGCAGGAACAACCGGATGCGGAACAGCGTGCCCACCTGCGGCGTGCTGTGCACCGTCATCTCGCCGCCCATCAGGTCGACCAGCATCTTGCTGATCGTCAGGCCCAGGCCGGTGCCGCCGCTGGCCATCGCACCGGCGTCGCTGCCGCGCGCGAACGGCTCGAACACATGCTCGATCTCTTCGGGCGCGATGCCGGGGCCGGTGTCCTCGATCTCGAAGGTGGCCATCTCGCGCGCGTAAGTTGCGCGGAACACCACCTGCCCGATCTGCGTGAACTTGACGGCATTGCCCAGCACGTTGATCAGGATCTGGCGCAGTCGCTTCTCGTCGCTGCGCACCACCTCGGGCAAGGCCTGCGACAGCTCGTGGCTGAACGCGATGCCCTTGCCGGCCGCCTGCAGCTCGAACATGCGCACGATCTGCTCCACGCCGTCGCGCAGGTGCATCGGCTGCGATTCGAGCCGCAGCTTGCCGCCTTCGATGCGGGCGATGTCGAGCGTGCCCTCGATCAGCGACAGCAGGTGCTCGCCGCCGCGCCGGATCACGCTGATCGCCTGCTGGCGGTGCGGCGGGATCGACGCGTCTTCATCGAGCAATTGCGCGTAGCCGAGGATGCTGTTCAGCGGCGTGCGCAGCTCGTGGCTCACCGTCGTGATGTAGCGGCTCTTGGCCTGGTTCGCGAGCTCGGCGCTGCGCTTGGCCTGCTGCAGCTGCAGGTCGGTGCGCCGGTGCGAATCGATTTCGCGCCGCAGCGCCTGCGTCTGCTCGTGCACCGCCTGCGTCTGGCGGTTCGATTCCTCCTGCGCCACCTGGCGGCTCTTGTGCGTCAGCACCAGCCACCAGGCCACGATGCCGCTCACCAGCAGCAGCGCCGCGAAGGCCTTGATGAAGCCCAGCCGCAGCGCCGGCGCAAGCGCCGCGCCGGGATCGCCGAGCAGCCGCAGCTCCTGGTGGTACAGCAGCCCGAACAGCCCCGCCAGCAGCGGCACCACCACCGCCATCAACAGCACGTAGTGGCCGAGGCCGGTGTCGATGTACGGCCAGGCCCGGCGCGGCAACAGCGCGCGCAGCGCCGCCGACCACTGCGCCGACAGCTTGGCCTCGGGCTTGCACAGGTCGTCGCAGCGCGCGTCGAGCGAGCAGCACAGCGAGCAGATCGCGCCGAGGTAGGCGGGGCAATGGGCCAGGTCGTCGGCCTCGTACTCGCGCTCGCAGATCACGCACTGCTGCAGGCGGGTGAACAGGCCCGGCGGACTGCGCCGTGCGATGTAGAAGCGGCCCTTGGTGGCCGACGCGATGGCGGGCGAGGCGATGAACGCGGTGGCCAGCGCGATCAGCGCCGAGAACGCCTGCGCCATCGGCCCGAACACGCCCAGGTAGGCCGCGATCGACAGCACCGAGGCCGCGCCCATCGCGCCGACGCCCACCGGGTTCACGTCGTACAGGTGCGCGCGCTTGAACTCGATGCCCGGCGGCGAGAGCCCGAGCGGCTTGTTGACCACCAGGTCGGCCACCACGGCCATGATCCACGAGATCGCGATGTTGGAGAACAGCCCCAGCACCTCGCCGAGCGCGCGGAACACGTCGAGCTCCATCAGCATCAGCGCGATCATCGTGTTGAACACCACCCACACGACGCGCCCCGGGTGGCTGTGCGTGAGCCGCGCGAAGAAGTTCGACCACGCGAGCGAGCCGGCGTACGCGTTGGTCACGTTGATCTTCAGCTGCGAGACCACCACCAGCAGCGCCGTCGCCGCCACCGCCCACGCCGGGTGCGGGAACACGTACTCGTAGGCCGCGAGGTACATCTGATTGGGATCGACCGCGCGGTCCACCGGCACCGAATGGCTGATCGCGAGGTACGCGAGCAGCGCGCCGCCCAGCATCTTGAGCACGCCCGGCACCACCCAGCCCGGCCCGCCGATCAGCACGCCGAGCCACCAGCGCTTGCGGTTGGCCGCGGTGCGCTCGGGCATGAAGCGCAGGTAGTCGACCTGCTCGCCCATCTGCGTGATCAGCGCGATGCCGACCGTCATCGCGGCGCCGAACAGGCCGAGGTTGAACTCCGCGCCGCGACCCTCGGCGCCGGCGTAGTGCACCAGGCCGTCGAGCACGCCCGGGTTCTGGCGCAGCACGTAGACGTAGGGCACGACCAGCAGCACCAGCCACAGCGGCTGCGTCCAGACCTGCAGCCGGCTGATCGCGGTGACGCCGTGCGTGACCAGCGGGATCACCACCAGCGCGCAGATCAGGTAGCCCCAGGCCGGCGGCACGTCGAACGCGAGCTCGAGCGCGTAGGCCATGATGGCCGCCTCGAGCGCGAAGAAGATGAAGGTGAAGCTCGCGTAGATCAGCGAGGTGATGGTCGAGCCGATGTAGCCGAAGCCGGCACCGCGCGTCAGCAGGTCCATGTCGAGCCCGTGCCGCGCCGCGTAGATGCTGATCGGCAGGCCGGCCAGGAAGATGATCAGCCCGGTCGCCAGGATCGCCCAGAACGCGTTCAGGAAGCCGTACTGCACCAGCAGCGTCGCGCCCACCGCCTCGAGCACCAGGAACGAGGCGGCGCCGAACGCGGTGTTGGCCACGCGCAGCTCGGACCACTTGCGAAAACTGTGCGGCGTGAAGCGCAGCGCGTAGTCTTCCATCGTCTCGCGCGCGACCCAGCTGTTGTAGTCGCGCCGGACCTTCACGACGCGCTGCACCGCGCGCTCGTCGCCGGCGCCCTCGACCGGCACGATGGCCGGGCCGACCGTCACGGTGCCGTCGAGGGAGTTGGCAGGCTTCATGCGGGGTGGAGCGCAAGCCCCGTGCCATTGCGGCGACCAGGCGCCCTAAGATGTGGCACACCTTCTGCTTCCCGCACCACCATGGAACTGACGCCGCGTGAGAAAGACAAGCTGCTGATCTTCACGGCCTCGCTGCTGGCCGAGCGCCGCAAGGCGCGGGGACTGAAGCTCAACTACCCCGAGTCGGTCGCGCTGATCAGCGCGGCCATCATGGAGGGCGCGCGCGACGGCAAGACGGTCGCGGCGCTGATGAGCGAAGGCAAGACGGTGCTGACCCGCGCCGACGTGATGGACGGCGTGGCCGAGCTGATCCCCGAGATCCAGGTCGAGGCGACCTTCCCGGACGGCACCAAGTTGGTGACCGTGCACCAACCCATTGCATGAACGGGATCCCCATGACTCAGACGATGCGTTCCCGCCGGCTCGCCACCGGCCTGCTGTTGGCGCTGCCGGCCTTCGCGATGGCGCACACCGGCAGCGATGCCGGTCTCCATCATGATGCTTACGATGCCGCCGGCGCACTCGCCGCCGGCTTCGCCCACCCGTTCACCGGGCTCGACCACCTGGCCGCGATGGTCGCGCTGGGCATCTGGAGCGCGATGACGGCGCGGCGCGCGTGGATCGCGYCGCTGGCCTTCGCCGGCACGCTGCCGGTCGGCGCGCTGCTGGGCCTCGCGGGCGCCACGCTGCCGGCGGTGGAGCCGATGATTGCCGCGTCGCTGCTGGTGCTGGGCCTGCTGCTCGCGACCAACGCGCGCCTGCCGGCCGCGGCCGGGGTGTTGCTCGCGGCGGGCTTCGCGCTGTTCCACGGCCTGGCTCACGGCGCCGAACTGGCCGGGCCGACGGCGGCCTTCGCGCTGATCGGCATGGTGGCCGCGACCGCGCTGCTGCATGGCGCCGGCATCGGCATCGGGCTGTTGCTGCGCACGCGCGCTGCCTGGCTGCCGCGCGTGGCCGGCACCGCGGTCGCGCTGTTCGGCATCGCATTGCTGGTCAACTGAAGGGGCCGGCGATGATTCCAGGCGAACTGCTCACCGACGGCCCCGACATCGAGATCAACGTCGGCCGCCGCACGATCACGCTGGTGATCGAGAACAGCGGCGACCGGCCGGTGCAGGTCGGCTCGCACTACCACTTCGCCGAGACCAACCCAGCGCTGCGCTTCGACCGCGCGGCCGCGCGCGGCATGCGGCTGAACATCGCGTCGGGCACCGCGGTGCGCTTCGAGCCGGGGCAGCAGCGCACGGTCGAGCTGGTCGACTACGCCGGCGACCGAAAGGTCTACGGCTTCCGCGGCGAAGTGCAGGGAGCGCTCTGATGGCCACCATCAACCGCCGCGCCTATGCCGAGATGTTCGGCCCGACCGCCGGTGACCGCGTCCGCCTGGCCGACACCGGGCTCATCGTCGAGGTCGAGAAGGACTACACGCTGCTCGCCGGCGGCTACGGCGAAGAGGTGAAGTTCGGCGGTGGCAAGACCATCCGCGACGGCATGGGCCAGGGCCAGCGCCTGTCGAAGGACGTGGCCGACACGGTGATCACCAACGCGCTGATCATCGACCACTGGGGCATCGTGAAGGCCGACATCGGCCTGAAGGCCGGCCGCATCAGCGGCATCGGCAAGGCCGGCAACCCCGACGTGCAGCCCGGCATCGACATCGTGATCGGCCCCGGCACCGAGATCATTGCCGGCGAAGGCAGCATCGTCACCGCCGGCGGCATCGACTCGCACATCCACTTCATCTGCCCGCAGCAGATCGAGGAGGCGCTGATGAGCGGCGTCACGACGATGCTCGGCGGCGGCACCGGCCCGGCCACCGGCACCTTCGCGACCACCTGCACGCCCGGGCCGTGGTACATCCACCAGATGCTGAAGGCGGCCGAGGCGTTTCCGATGAACCTGGGCTTCCAAGGCAAGGGCAACGCCAGCCTGCCCGGCCCGCTCGACGAGCAGATCGAGGCAGGAGCCTATGGACTGAAGCTGCACGAAGACTGGGGCACCACGCCGGCGGCGATCGACAACTGCCTGAGCGTGGCCGACCGGCACGACGTGCAGGTCACGATCCACACCGACACGCTGAACGAATCGGGCTTCGTCGAGAGCACGATCGACGCGTTCAAGGGCCGCACCATCGCGACCTTCCACACCGAAGGCGCGGGCGGCGGGCATGCGCCCGACATCATCAAGGCGGCCGGGCTGCCGAACGTGCTGCCATCGTCGACCAACCCGACGATGCCGTACACGGTGAACACCATCGACGAGCACCTCGACATGCTGATGGTGTGCCACCACCTCGACGCGTCGATCGCCGAAGACCTGGCCTTCGCCGAGAGCCGCATCCGCCGCGAGACCATCGCGGCCGAGGACATCCTGCACGACGTCGGCGTGTTCTCGATGATGTCGTCGGACAGCCAGGCGATGGGCCGCGTCGGCGAGGTGATCATCCGCACCTGGCAGACGGCCCACAAGATGAAGGCGCAGCGCGGCACGCTGGCCGAAGACAGCGCGCGGCACGACAACTTCCGCGTCAAGCGCTACATCGCGAAGTACACGATCAACCCGGCGATCACGCAGGGCATCTCGCACGAAGTCGGCTCGGTCGAGATCGGCAAGCTGGCCGACCTGGTGCTGTGGAAGCCGGCCTTCTTCGGCGTGAAGCCGTCGTTGATTTTGAAAGGCGGCTTCATCGCGGCCGCCGCGATGGGCGACCCGAACGCGTCGATCCCGACGCCGCAGCCGGTGCACTACCGGCCTATGTTCGGCTCGTATGCCGGCGCGATGCACGACACCAGCGTCACCTTCGTCTCGAAGGCCGGGCTGGATGCCGGCGTGCCGGAGAAGCTCGGCCTGAAGAAGCGCGCGGTGGCGGTCAGCAACACCCGCAAGATCAGCAAGGCCGACATGGTGCACAACGGCTTCACGCCGAAGATCGAGGTCGATCCGCAGACCTACGAGGTGCGTGCGGATGGCGTGCTGCTGACCTGCGAGCCGGCCACCGTGCTGCCGATGGCGCAGCGGTATTTCCTGTTCTGACGACGAGTCCCGGATTGGCATCCGGGCTACCACTGACCGTGACTCGTCGGTCAAATCACGCCTCGTCGTCGTCGCGACGATGCGCCCAGCGGTACAGCACCGGCAACACCAGCAAGGTCAACAGCGTCGACGACAGGATCCCGCCGATCACGACCGTGGCGAGCGGCCGCTGCACCTCGGCGCCGGTGCCGGTCGCGAGCGCCATCGGGATGAAGCCCAGCGACGCCACCAGCGCGGTCATCAGCACCGGCCGCAAGCGCGTCAGCGCGCCGTCCTGGATGGCCGCATCGAGGCTCGCGCCCTGCTCGCGCAGCCCGCGGATGCACGACAGCATCACCAGCCCGTTCAGCACCGCGACGCCCGACAGCGCGATGAACCCGACCGCCGCCGAGATGGACAGCGGGATCCCGCGCGCCCACAGCGACAGCACGCCGCCCGTCAGCGCGAACGGAATGCCGGTGAACACCAGCAGGCCGTCGCGGGCGTTGCCGAACATGGTGAACAGCAGCACGAACACCATCGCCAGCGCGAGCGGCACCACCCACTGCAGCCGCTGCGCCGCCGACTGCAGCTGCTCGAAGGTTCCGCCCCACGCCGTCCAGTAGCCGCTGGGCACGGCCACCTTGGCGATGGCCGCCTGCGCGTCGGCCACGAACGACCCCAGGTCGCGCCCGGTGACGTTCGCGCTGACCACGACGCGGCGCTTGCCGTTCTCGCGCGACACCTGGTTCGGCCCGGGCGCGAGCTCCAGGCTCGCCAGCTCGCCCAGTGGCACGTACGCGGCCGGCCCGGCGCCCCGGGGCAGCGCGATCGGCAGGCGGCGCAGCGCGTCGACGTCCTGCCGCACCGCCTCCGGCAGCCGCACGACGATGTCGAAGCGGCGGTCGCCCTGGAAGAAGGTGCCGGCCCCGCGCCCGCCGATGGCCGTGGCCACCGTCTCCTGCACCTCGTTCATGTTGAGGCCGTGGCGCGCGGCCTTGCCGCGGTCGACGTTGACCGTCAGCACCGGCAGGCCGCCTGTCTGCTCGACCTTCACCTCGGTCGCGCCGGGCACCCGCTGCAGCGCTTCGGCGATCTCGGCGGCGGTCTTGTCGAGCACCTCGCTGTCGTCGCCGAACACCTTCACCGCCACGTCGGAGCGCACACCCGAGATCAGCTCGTTGAAGCGCAGCTGGATGGGTTGCGATAACTCGTGGTTGCTGCCCGGCACCTGGGCCGCTTCGTCGCGGATCGCCGCCAGCAACGCCTCCCGCGTCTTGCGCGGCTGCGGCCACTGGTCGACCGGCTTCAGCATGATGTAGCCGTCCGAGATGTTGGGCGGCATCGGGTCGGCCGCGATCTCGGCGGTGCCGGTGCGCGCGAAGATGCGCTCGATCTCCGGGAAGCGCGCCTTCAGCCGGGTCTCGAGCTGCTGCTGCATCTCGACCGACTGCGTCAGGCTCGTGCCGGGGATGCGCAGCGCCTGGACCGCGAAGTCGCCTTCGTCGAGGTTGGGCACGAACTCGCTGCCGAGGCGGCTGGCCACCGCGACCGAGAAGGCGACCGACACCGCAGCCGCCGTCAGCACGACCGGCGCATGGCGGAAGGTCGCGGCCAGCGCCGGCTCGTAGCGCCGCCGGGCCCAGGCCATCAGCGCGTTCTCCTTCTCGGCCACCTTGTCGCCGATGAACAGCGCAATCGCGGCCGGCACGAAAGTCACCGACAACACCATCGCGCCGAACAGCGCCAGCAGCACCGTGAAGGCCATCGGGTGGAACATCTTCCCCTCGACGCCGCTCAGCGCGAGCACCGGCACGTAGACCACCATGATGATGAGCTGTCCGAACAGCAGCGGCCGCCGCGACTCCCCGGCCGCCGCGAAGACCTCGTGGAAGCGCTCGCTGCGGGTCAGCGGCCGGCCGCGCTGCGCCTGGGCATGCGCGAGCCGCCGCACCGCGCCTTCGAGGATCACGACCGCGCCGTCGACGATGATCCCGAAGTCGAGCGCGCCCAGGCTCATCAGGTTGGCGCTGATGCCGAAGGCCACCATGCCGGAGAAGGTGAACAGCATCGCCAGCGGGATCACCATCGCGGTGATCAGCGCCGCCCGCAGGTTACCGAGGAACGCGAACAGCACCGCGATGACGAGCAGCGCGCCCTCGAGCAGGTTCTTCTCGACGGTGCGGATCGCCTTGTCCACCAGCACCGTGCGGTCGTAGACCGTCACCGCCTGCACGCCCGGCGGCAGCGTCTTGTTGATGGCCGCCATCTGCCGGTCGACCGCGCGCGAGACGGTGCGGCTGTTCTCGCCCATCAGCATGAACACCGTGCCGAGCACGACCTCCCGGCCGTTCTCGGTGGCGGCGCCGGTGCGCAGCGCGCGGCCGGGTTCGACCTGCGCGACGTCGCGCACGCGGATCGGCTGGCCTTGCGCGGTGCCGACGATGATGTCGCCGATCTCCCCGATCGAGGTCACCTGCCCGGGCGCGCGCACCAGGTACTGCTCGCCGCGGCGCTCGATGTAGCCGGCGCCCTGGTTCGCGTTGTTCCTCTCGAGCGCCTCGACCACGTTCGCCAGGCTCAGGCCGTGCGCGCCCAGCCGTTCGAGGTCCGGCGCGACGACGACTTGCTTCTCGAAGCCGCCGATCGAGTTGATCTCGGTGACGCCCCTGACGTTGCGCAGCTGCGGCTTGATGACCCAGTCCTGGATCTCGCGCAGGTCGGCCGGCGTGTAGGGCGTGCCGTCGGGCTTTCTGGCGCCTTCGGTCGCCTCGACGGTCCACAGGTAGATCTCGCCGAGGCCGGTCGAGATCGGCCCCATCTGCGGCGTGATGCCCGCGGGCAGGCGGTCGCGCGCCTCCTGGACCCGCTGGTTGACGAGCTGGCGGGCGAAGTGGATGTCGGTGCCGTCCTCGAAGATCACGGTGACCTGCGAGAGGCCATAGCGCGACAGCGAGCGCGTCTGCGCCAGGCCGGGCAGGCCGGCCATCACCGTCTCGATCGGGTAGGTGATGCGCTGCTCGGTCTCGAGCGGCGAGTAGCCCGGCGCCTCGGTGTTGACGACCACCTGGACGTTGGAGATGTCGACGACGGCGTCGATCGGCAGGCGCATGCCGTTGTAGAGCCCGAGGCCGGCCATCGCGAGCACGGCCAGCATGACGAGCCAGCGCTGCTCGATGCAGAAGCGGATGATGCGTTCGAACATGTTTCGTCCTCGCTCAGTGGCCGTGCTCGGCGCCGGCCTTGCCGAGCTCCGATTTCAGGATGAAGGTCTTCGACGACGCGACCTTGTCGCCCGCCTGCAGGCCGCCGAGCACCTCGACCGTGCGGCCATCGGAGCGGCCGGTCTTCACCGGCGTCGCGATGAAGCCGCCGGGCACGACCGTGAACACCACCGTCTCGTCGCCGAGGGTCTGCAGCGCCTCGGCGCTGACGGCGAGCGGCACGGCCTGGTCCTCGCCCCGCACCGACACCGTCACGAAGAGGCCGGGCCGCCAGGCGCCCTTCGGGTTGGCCACGGTCACGCGCGCGCGGGCCGTGCGGGTCTGCTCGCCGAGCAACGCGCCGACGTAGGCGATGCGGCCTTCGACGCGGCTGTCGAACGCGGTCGACGAGACGACGACGCGCTGCCCGACGCGGACCGTCTCCAGGTCCTTCGGCGCGACGGCGAACTCGGCCCAGACGCTGCCGAGGTCCGACACCGTGAAGATGCTGGCGTCTTCCTTGACCGCCTCGCCGAGGCTCAGGTGCTTCTCGACGACGGTGCCGGCGAACGGCGCGCGAATCTCGAAGCGGTTCAGGCCTGACGACGACGCGCTCGCGCCGACCGCGGCCAGCTTCTGCGCTGCATTCCGCACGGCGATGTCGGCTTCGTCCAGCGCACTGCGGGCCTGCTGGTAGTCCTGCTCGGCAGAGATCCTGTCGTCCCGGAGTTTCTTCTCGCGCTCGTGGGTGGCGCGCGCGGCGTCGCGGCGCTGCTGTGCGACGAGCAGCTCGCTGCGTTGCTCGGCAAGCGCGGTGCTCGCGACGACGGCCAGCACCTGGCCCTTCTGCACAACCTGGCCGAGCTGGACGTTCACCGCCTCGGCGACCCCGGCCACGCGCGGCACGACGTGGGTCGTGCGGTCCTCGTCGAAGCGGATCTCGCCCGGGAACGGGGCGCTCACCTGGAGCGTGGCCGGACCGGCCGCCTGCAGCGTGATGCCGGCGGCCTTCAGTTGCTCGTCCGTCAGCTTGACCTCGCGCTCGTGCGCGTCCTTCTCGGCGTGGCCCTTCTCTTGGTGGCCCGTCTCTTCGTGGCCCGCCTCTTCGTGATCGTCGGCGTGCCCGGCTTCCTCGCCGCCGGTCTTCGCGCGTTCCGTCATCAGGACGGCCCCGCCGCCCCCGAGGCCGGCGAGCACGATGAGCGCCATCGCGATGCGTTGTTGCTTGCTGATTGCCATGGTGTTCGATGGGGTGTGGGGTTCAGCGACCGAGCAGGCGGTCGATGGCCGAGGCGGCCTGGTGGGAGGTCGACAGCGCGCCCAGGTAGCGGGCACGTGCCTGCAGCAGCGAACGCTGCGCGTCGATGACGTCGAGGAAGCCGAACTTGCCGGCCTCGAAGCCCTGGGCCGCAGCGT
The DNA here is from genome assembly GCF_054049715.1 of Rhizobacter sp. P5_C2. NCBI lineage: Bacteria > Pseudomonadati > Pseudomonadota > Betaproteobacteria > Burkholderiales > Sphaerotilaceae > Rhizobacter > Rhizobacter sp. P5_C2. The sequence goes on from NZ_JBFULV010000024.1 coordinate 19,911, forward strand.
CATAGGCCCGGCGCGCCGCGGGCAGCACGGTCGACTTCAGCGTTTCGGCCGACGTGCGCGCGACGGCCAGCTGGTTCGAGGCCTGCTGCAGCTCGGTGAGGGCCCGGATGCGCGCGGCCTGGTACTCGTCACCCGCCTTCTCGGCGCGCCGGGCCGCTTCGTGCGTCGCGCCCTGGTTGCGGTCGAAGAGCGGCAGCGGCAGCGAGATGCCGACGATCGCCTGCGTGCGGCCCAGTTCGTTGTCGCGCTTGGCGCCGACGCTGACGGTGAGCTCCGGCACGCCCTTGCTGCGCTCGACGTCGACGAGTGCACGGCGCCGTTCCGTCTCGAGCCGGCTGATGAGCAGCCCCGGCGCGTCATCGAGTGCGCGGGCCAGTTCGTCCGGTGGCGCTCGAACCGGGACGAGCTCGACATCGCCCTGGACCGTGGCGTACGCCAGCTCCGGTTCGCCCCACAGCGCCGCCAGCGTCCGGCGTGCCGCCCGCAGCTCGGCGGTGGCTTCCACCGCTTCCAGCTGCGCATTCGCCTGGTCGACGCGTGCACGCGTTTCGTCGACCGGCGAGACCTTGCCGGCAGCCACCCGCTTCGCGATGGCGTCGGCCGCGCGCGTCGCGAGGTCGGCGGAATCCACGGCGAGTGCGCCTCGCTCCTGCGCCACCAGCACGGCGAAGAACGCCCGGACCACATCGGCACGCAGTTGCGCGCGGGCATGGCCGAGCTCGGCCTGCGCCAACTCGCGCCCGCGCTCCGCGGCCTGCCGGCGCGCGGCACGCTGGCCGCCGAGTTCGATCGGGAAGTCCAGCGTGGTGGTGGTCGTGCGCGTGGCACGGCGTGTGTCCTCGACCGAGGCGTTCAACGCCGGGTTGCGCCACGCGCCCGCCTGGCGCATCGCACCATCCTGCGCATCGACCTCACGCTGCGCGGCACTGAGCGCGAAGTTCCGCGAGGCCGCCAGCGACTGGGCCTGTTCGAGGGTCAGGGCCGGCGCAGGCTGGGCCTGCACCGGATGGAAGAAGAAAGGGCTGAGCCATATCGCCGCCAGCCCGAGCGGCAGCACGAGTTTTCGCATCGAATCTCACAAGGTTGAAACCAGGGATTCGGCGAAACGTCAGGACAGTTGGAGGAAGTGCGTGAGCGTCTCGCCGGTCAGACGAGACGAGGCCACTGCGGGCGGTCGGGGGCGCGTGCGAGCGCGGAGGAGAACGGCGATGAGGTCACCGGAACGGGCAGCGTCGATGCGGCCAGGAAGGCGAGCGCATCGGCCTGCGTCGCGAGGCCCGAGGCGCCGGCAGCCTGGCACACACCGCAATCCGCATGCGCCTTCTGCTTGCCGTCGGCGCTCTTGCCGCTCGCGTCCTTGCAGGCATGGACATGGTGGCCGACGTGCATCCCCTGCTGCTCGGCGGTCTCGTGCTCGCAGTACACCGATGCCGCCGACCAGGCGAACTGGAGCGGCAGGAACAACGCGATGAGGAGGACGAGCAGGCGGGCCATGGGCAGGGCGGAGTGTACGAAAAAGCCCCACCGCACGGCCCGTGCCGCGTTACGCACACAGCGCTCGGGGCTTTCGGGGCCTGCGCTTGACCTTCCCCCCGGGGTAAAGCAGACAGTGGGCGTCTCGCGGGAGAAGAAGAATGCTCGCTCAACCCATCGACTATTTCCTGGTCGCCTGGTTCACCCTGGCGGGGCTCTCGACGGGCTATGTCGCCTGGGACCAGTTCCGGAACAATCCCGAGCCGGTCGTGATGAAGTGGGGCTTCGTCCTGGTGACGCTCTACCTGGGACCGATCGGCCTGCTGCTCTACGTCATGGCAGACAAGGAGCCGCGCCCGGGCGAACACGAAGAGTTCGTCAAGCCGCTGTGGAAGCAAGGCGTCGGCTCGACCATCCACTGCGTCGCCGGCGACGCGACCGGCATCATCGCCGCGGCGGTCGTCACGGCGGCGCTGGGGTTGCCGATGTGGTTGGACCTCATCGTCGAATACCTGGCCGGCTTTGCCTTCGGGCTCTTCATCTTCCAGTCGCTCTTCATGAAGAACATGATGGGCGGCGCGTACTGGCAGAACGTCAGGAAGTCGTTCATGCCCGAGTTCATCAGCATGAACGCGATGATGGCCGGCATGGCCCCCGTCATGACGCTGCTGATGATGGGTCGCGACATGCGTGCGATGGAGCCCACCGAACTGCTGTTCTGGGGCGTGATGTCCTTCGGCGTCGCAGCGGGGTTCGCGGTCGCGTACCCGGTCAACGTCTGGATGGTTTCACGCCGGATGAAGCACGGGCTGATGACCGAGCGGCGCTCGCACGGGCAGCCGCGCGCCGGAGAAGCAGAGCGCCCGGCCCCCGCGCCGCATGCCGGCCACCATCCGATGTCGCCGCAGGCGATTCCACAGGTGACGCGCCCGCAGCTGGCCGCCGTGACCCTGGCCACCGGCCTGATGCTGCTGGCGGGGATGACCTTCCCTTCGCTGTTCGTGAACATGCGGCTTTCCGCCCGCGACGTCGGCGGGGCCATCATGCCGCCGGGCATGGTGATGGGCTGGGACACCCCCGCGGAGGCGATGCGCGACATGTCCGCCGTCCACCCGCGGCAGGTGAGCTTCACGGCACCACCGGCGGCCCAGGGCGACCAGGTGCTCGCACCGAGGCTCGAGGGCGGCGTCAAGGTCTTCGAGCTGGACGCAAGCGTCGTGCGCTGGAACATCCTGCCCGACGTGCAGGTGGAGGGCTACGCCTTCAACCACCAGATTCCCGGCCCCCGGCTGCGGGTGACCGAAGGCGACCGCGTTCGCATCCGGGTCACGAACCACCTGCCGGAAACGACCACCGTGCACTGGCACGGCCTCATCGTGCCGAACGACATGGACGGGCCGGCCAGGATCGTCCAGCGCCCCGTCAAGACCGGGGAGAGCCACACCTACGAGTTCACGACCGAACAGTCGGGCACCTACTTCTATCACTCGCACGACAAGGTCGACCGGCAGCAGGCCCTCGGCCTGTACGGCGCGCTCATCATCGACCCGAAGCCGCCCGTGCTGGAGCCGACGGCCGACCACGAGTACGTCATCCAGCTGCAGGAATGGCTCAAGCGCGAAGGCCTCACCTACCCGGCCATGCAGATGGAAGGCGGCATGCCGAACTACTTCACCATCAACGGCAAGGCCTTCCCGGCGACGGACAGCGTGAAGATGAAGGTCGGCGAGACCATCAAGCTGCGCTTCGTCGGGAGCAACAACAATTTCGTGCACCCGATGCATGTGCACGGCGGTCCGTTCACCGTGGTCGCGCGCGACGGGAACGTGCTGCCCGGAAGCGCGCGCTTCCAGGCGGACACCGTCAACGTGGGCCCGGGGCAGCGCTACGACGTCATCTGGAAGGCGGCGAAGCCCGGGAAGTGGCTGGTCCATTGCCACATCCCGCATCACACGACGAACAACAACGTCGAGCAGGACGGCGGCGGCGGCTTGATGATGGTTCTCGACGTCAGCGCCTGAGCGACTTCGTTCTAGCGGTCGGGCGCCCGCAGAAAGTCGGTGAGCATGGCGCAGACCCACTCGCGATGCGCCACCGGCGCGGAATGGTCGCTGCCGGGCAGCACCGCCAGCCGGCCGGTCGGCACCATCCTGAACTACTCGATGGCGTGCTCCAGCCGAACGATGTCCGCGTCGCCCAACATCACCATCAGGGGTGCGCGCAGCGATTTCATTTCTGCTGCCGTCCATCCACCGAAGGCTGCGTACATCGCCTTCTCCTTCTCGATCAAGCGCGGCCAGCCTTGCGGATCGGGCGCGACATGGCGATACGCATCGCGAACCGGCAGCGTGTTCTTGTTGTCGGGCTTCAGCGCGGCCATGCGTTGCTTGAACTCGGACGATTCCGCCTGCGTGTTGTAGCCGGCGACGATGCCCGGACGTATTCGCCGGCACCGGACGAAGCTGCGGACATGGACGGCCTCCTGGCTCGCGCTGAAACGCCCTCATGGTGAACGCCGCCGCTTCGCGCACCCAGCGGCCGGTTGCCCGCCTGTCGGTAGGAATTCGCCTATCGACCCGCCAAGAAGAAAGCCCCGCGAGCGCGGGGCTTTCCGATGTCAGCCGGCCCCGGTCGGGGGCCGGTACGGTCTCGTCAGAGCGACCCGAGGAAGGCCAGCAGTGCCTGGCGATCCGCCGTCGACAGCGCTGCGAAGCGATTGCGGGCGTTGGTGGCTTCACCACCGTGCCACATCACCGCTTCGGTCAGCGTGCGGGCGCGGCCGTCGTGCAGGTAGCCGACCTTGCCCGCCGTGCCCATCACGCGGTCGGTGTAGCCGATGCCCCACAGGGCCGAGGTGCGCCACAGGTTGCCGGCGGCCGTGCCTTCGACATAGTTGTCGGCCATGTCAGGCCCCATGTCGTGCAGCAGCAGGTCGGTGTACGGCTTGATGCTCTGGTTGCGCAGCTCGGCGAGCGGATGACCGGAGCCGGTCTTCTGGTCCACCGTGTGGCAACCCTGGCAGTTCGCCGCCTTGAACACCTTCGCACCGTTGGCCACCTTGACCGGATCGACGTCCAGGTCCGACAGCGGTGCCACGCCCTTCGGGAACCCGCTCACCAGGCTGCGCTGTGCCGGAACGGCCAGCAGCTGCAGGTAGCGCGAGATCGACTGCAGGTCGGTCTCGGCCAGGCCGCGCTCGCTCTTCGTGCGGCAGGTCGGCAGGCCCGACAGGCAATCGCGGCTCGGGTACACCGGCGTGGTCACCGACATGTCCTGCAGCAGGGCCGAGGCGGCTTGATGGCGCAGGCTGAACTTGCCGGCCTTCCAGCCGAAGCGGCCCAGGCGCACGTCACCGGTTTCCGGGTCGAACACGAAGTTCGCCTGGCCCTTGATGCCGTCGGCGTCTGCCGTGGTGCGGGCACGCGCCAGGATGTCAGCTTCCGGAATGGCTTCCAGCAGGCCGGTCCCCAGCATCGGCTGCGCGGAGCGCAGCGAGACGACTTGCGGCGTCGGGCCGTCGAAGGCCAGCTTGGGCTTGCGCAGCTCCACCGACGTGCCGTCGGCCAGCTTCACGGTCTGTGTGTCGAAGCCCGCGACGCGCACGCCGTTGCCCCAGTCCTGCGGCGTGCCGTCGGCACCGCGGGCATTCATCTGCACGCCCACGCCGTAGCGCGAGTCGGGCACCTGCTGGCCCTGGGCATTGATCGACGCGGTGTGCACCGACATCGTGTCCAGGCGCTGGTTGACTGCCGCCGGCGCCGGGCTGCGACCGTTGTTCACGTGGCACGCGAAGCAGGACGACTGGTTGTAGCGCGGCCCCTGCAGGCCCACCAGCGCATCGAAGCGGTCGTTGCCCGGCTCGTTGTGCTCGCCGGTGAACATGTTGGTGTGGATCGCACGGCGACCTTCGACGAAGCGCTGCATGTTCTGCATGCCGACGTTGATGTGCGGCTGCTGGAAGATGAAGGTTCCGTTGTCGGCGTAGTCGTACGAGAGCGAACCGGTGCCGCCCTGCAGCGTCTCGGCCGGCAGCGGCGCGTTCATCAGGCGCGGCTGCACGCCGTACCAGGGGCGCAGGCCCGTGCCGACCACGTAGGTCCACTCACCCGCGTAGTAGCGGATGCCGCCGTTGTCGCCCTTGGCGGCCATCGCCTCCTTGGTCGAGAAGAACGACGGCGAGACCTCGATCACGTCGCCCGCCACCAGCGGACGTGCGGGCACGTTCCGGCCGTTGGGCATGCCGTCCGCGCCGATGTCGCCGTGGCCCGGGTAGTCCTTGACGGTCAGGCTGCAGTCGTTGTTCAGGATGTTGCTGCTGACCAGCCTGCCATTGGGCGGGTAGGCCACCGGCGGGCAGATCGTGACCTTGTCGTTGACCAGCTGGCCCGGGTTCATCCAGCCGTAGCCGGTGACGCCGACGCGATCGAACGCGCGGAACCACGCCACGCCGCCAGGCAACTGGTCCTGCGTGAAGTAGTGGTTGACGCGCAGCGTCGGGGCGGTCACGCCGGCGACCCGGCTGTTGTCGATGATCTCGAAGCCCCAGGTGCGGTTCTTGAAGTAGTTCGGCACGAAGGTCAGGAAGTTGCCCGGGCCCTTGTCGACGGGTTTGCCGTTCGCGTCGACCGTCTCGTTCGGGCCTTCGCCGATCTCGTTCCAGTCTTCACCGCGCTCGCGGGCGTGGCGGGCCAGGCCGCGGATGCCGAAGCGCGTGACCAGGGTGCCGTCGGCCAGCGTGAACTGCAGCGTCTCGACCGGATCGACCTGGGTCGGCAACGGAGCCATGCCGGTGCCGCTGCTCGGTGCCTTCAGCGGCGCGGTGGCCACCGTCGGCATCGTGTTGTCCGAACCCGGCGTCTTGAACTCGGCTTCCCACAGCGAGTAGCCGTACTGCGTGCCACGTGCCACGCCCTGCAGGCGCACGAAGCGCGAGTTGATGCCGAGGTTGTAGAAGCCCTCGGTGCCGCCCTTGCCGTTGCTGACGTAGCGCACCTGCGACCAGGTCTGGCCGTCGTCGGAGACCTGCAGCGCGTACTCCTTGCCGTAGGAGTTCTCCCAGCTCAGCTTCAGCGCGCCGATCTGCTTCTTGGTGCCGAAGTCCCACTGGATCCAGGCGCCGTCTTCCTGCTTGCTCGACCAGCGCGTGCCGATGTTGCCGTCGATCGTGTTGGCGGCGGGCATGCCGCCGTTCTCCAGCGCCGACGACGTGGCCGCCACCGGCTTGATCGCGACGCCAGGGTTGCTGACATCGGGTGCAGGCGCGGGGGCGGGTGCCGGTGCGGGTGCAGGAGACGGGGCCGGCGCGGGGCTCGGGGCGGGCGCAGGTGCCGGAGCCGGGCTCGGCGCGGGAGCCGGCGCAGGGGCCGGGCTCGGCGCAGGTGCCGGGGCGGGCGCCGGTGCAGGTGCAGGCGCGGGAGCCGGGGCCGGCGCCGAGGTCGTGCCGGTGTAGGCCTGGATCTCGAAGATCGAATAGCCGTACTGGCTGGAACGGGTGACGCCCTGCACGCGCAGGTAGCGGCCCTGGCCGCTCAGGCCGGTCCAGTCTTCGATGCCGCCCTGGCTGTTGTCGACGGTCTTGACCGTGACCCAGTTCGACTTGTCGCTCGAGACCTGCAGCAGGTACCTGGTGGCGTGGGCGCGCTCCCAGTTGATGCGCACGCGGGAGACGCTGACCGACTGGCCGAAGTCCAGCGTCAGGTTCTGGTCGTCCGTGAAGCCGCTGCTCCAGCGGGTGTTGTCGTCGTGGTCGATCGCGGCCGCAGCCGACAGGTCGCCGCGCTCGGAGGCGCTGGCCGTGGCCGCGACGGGCGTCAGAGCGATGCCGATCGGGTCACCGACCGCCATCGCGCGCGACCGGTCGCCACCGGCATCGCTGGAACTGGCGCTGTTCGGGTCGGCGGCAGAGGAGCTTCCTCCGTCGCCGGAACCGCATCCGACCAGCAGGACCGCCAGGGCGCAGTGCAGCCCCAGCATCGAACCGTTGCGCAAGCTGCGCAGCACATGGTGTTTCATTGGCTTCCCCTCCAAGACGTGGCAGAAACAAGGCCCGGATGCTGCACGCTCCGCGGAGAAAGCCTGTAAGCCGAGGGGAACCGTCGGATGGCTGTCAAAGCACGTTCGTGCGAATTGGCACACCCCAACGGAAGAGAGCACACACTCTCTCTAATATGACTGCAAAATCTCGCTGCCCGACGATTTCATGCGCTGTGGCAAGTCGGCAGGCGATGTCGTGAAGCAACCGTTCATCGGTCATTCCCGACCGCTTGGAATCGGTTCCAAATGAAGTGCTCGCAAACTTCTTGCTCTTCGTTACATCGGTTCACTTTTGACCGATGCGAGCTATTCGGAGAGTCTGAGAGCCCCGTTTCAAGCGGATACAAGACCGACGCCGAGCGTTGCCGGATGGCCGTGAACCGCGGGTTTTACCGATGACGGCGCCAGCACGCCGGCATCGGCCTCGGTCTTGAAGGCCGCGACCGATTCGAGCAGCTTCTGCGCCTGCGTCTTCAGGCTCTCGGCCGACGCCGACGCCTCTTCCACCAGCGCCGCGTTCTCCTGCGTCGAATGGTCGAGCAGCGACACCGCCTGCGTCACCTGCTCGATGCCGCTGTGCTGCTGCGCGGCCGAGCGGCGGATCTCGCCGACCAGGTCGTTGACGCTGGACACCTGCTGGTGGATGTCCTGCATCACGCGGCCGGCATCGGCCACGTGGCGCGAACCGCTGCCGACCTTCTCGGCGCTGTCGGTGATCAGTTGCTTGATCTCGCGCGCCGCACCGGCGCTGCGCTGCGCGAGACTGCGCACCTCGCCGGCCACCACCGCGAAGCCGCGGCCCTGCTCGCCGGCACGGGCGGCTTCCACCGCCGCGTTCAGCGCAAGGATGTTGGTCTGGAACGCGATGCCGTCGATCACCGAGATGATCGATGCGATGCGGTCGCTCGACTGCTGGATCTCCTGCATCGTCTTGACCACGTCGCCCACCACCTGCTGACCGCGGCCGGCCGCCTGGCGGGCGCTGCGCGAGATCTCCTCGACGCGGTTCACGGTGCCGGCGCTTTCCTTCACGGTGGCCGACATCGTCTCCATCGACGAGGCCGTCTCCTCCAGGCTGGCGGCCTGCCGCTCGGTGCGGTCCGACAGCGACAGGTTGCCCTGCGCGATCTCCGACGCGGCGCTGTACACCGAATCGCTCGAATTGCGGATGTCGCCGACGGCGGTGCGCAGGTTGTCCTGCATCTGCGCGAGCGCCGCCATCAGCTGGCCCATCTCGTCGCGGCGCTCGCTGTCGATGCGGCCCGACAGGTCGCCCCCGGCGATGCGCAGCAAGGCCACCATGCCGCTGCGCATCGGGCGCTCGACGCTGGTCGTCAGGCCCCAGGCCAGCAGGCTGCCGAGCGCCAGCGCGATCGCGCCGCCGACGGCCATCGCGGTGCGCGAGCGCTGGTTGCCGGCGCTGGCCGCGACGATGCGCGCATCGGCATCGTCGCGGATCACCTTCGTGAGCTCGGCGGCCGCCTTGCTCAGCGTCGTGAAGTTGGCCAGCGTCTCGCCTTCGAGCAGCTTCTTGACCTTCTGGAAGCGCTCGGCATCGTCGGCGCTGGCGAGCAGCCGTTCGATCTCGGCCGAGCTGGTCTCGTAGGATTTCAGCGCACCATCGACCGGCGCCAGCTGCGGCTCGATCGCATCGGCCCGCGGCAGGCTGCGCAGCAGCGTGATCTGCTCGACGAAGCGCGCATGGTGCTTCTTGAAGGCATCGGCCTGCGTCGCCCGCTCGGACTCGCTCCAGCGCGTGGCCAGCAGCTCCTGCGCGCCGCGCATGCCGCGCGCCGCGGTGCCCAGTTCGGACACGCCGTTCATCGCCGGCATCGTCATGCCGGCCAGGTCGTCGAAGCGGCCTTGCAGTTGCGACATCTCGAAGAAGCTCTGGCCGATCGTCGCGCACGAGAGCAGCAGCACGCTGGCGAAGCCGAGCGCGAGGCGCACGCCGATGCGTACGTCCTGGAGCAGTTTCATGGGTCCCATCCTTGTTCTAATCCTTGGGAATATCGGCCTTCCGCCCATGATCCTGAACGAAAATCCCCTAGGGTTTACTGCCACACTCACACCATGCTGACCGTGAACAAACTCCTTGCGCAGGGCCATGGATTGGCCCCTGCCCTCGTCAAACGCGCCGCGTCCGTCGAACTCGACTGGGACGTGCGCCAGAAGAGCCGCTTCGACGCCACCGACTCGCAGGGCCGCACGTTGGGCGTGTTCCTGCCGCGCGGCACCGCGGCGCGCGGCGGCGACGTGCTGGTGGCCGAAGACGGCTCGCTGATCCGCGTCATCGCGGCGCCGCAGCCGGTGCTGGTCGTGACGCACTGCGCGCAGCACGGCACGCCGTTCGATTTGCTGCGCGCCGCCTACCACCTGGGCAACCGGCATGTGGCGCTCGAATTGAAGCCCGATCACCTGAAGCTCGAACCCGACCACGTGCTGGCCGACATGCTGCGGCAGATGCACCTGATCGTGAACGCGGCGACGCTTGCGTTCGAGCCCGAGGGCGGTGCGTATGCGGCGGGCGGTGGGCACGGGCATCACGGGCACGACCACGATGACCATGAGGGCCACGACCATGACCACGGGCACGAGGGCCACGATCACCACGGCCACGACCACTGACACCGATGCCCCGCGTCCGCCGCGCCCCCGCCCCGACCAGCGCCGCCTCGCTGCTGCAGCTGATGTGGCTGGCCTCGCCGGCGCTGCCGGTCGGCGGCTTCAGCTACTCCGAAGGGCTCGAATCGGCGGTCGATGCCGGCCTCGTCACCACCGAGGCGCAGACCGCCGCCTGGCTGCTCGACCAGTTGCGGCTCGGGCTGGCGCGCAGCGACCTGGCGCTGGCGGCCAAGGCCTTCGGCGCCTGGCAGCGTGACGACCGCGACACGATCCGCGAGCTGAACGACTGGGTCGTGCAGACCCGCGAGAGCAGCGAGATGCGGCTGCAGACCGAGCAGATGGGCCGCTCGCTGCTCGAGTGGCTGAAGAACCGCGGCCTGGCCGACACGCGCATCGCGATGCTGGCCACGCTGAAGCCGGCACCGACCTGGCCGGTGTCGTTCGCGCTGGCCGCCGTGCAGACCGGCGCGCCGCTGCGCGATGCGCTGCTGAGCCTGTGCTTCGGCTGGGCCGAGAACATGGTGCAGGCCGCGCTGAAGGCGGTGCCGCTCGGGCAGAACGCCGGCCAGCGCGTGCTGGCGGCGCTGGCCGATGCGATCCCACCCGCGGTCGATCGCGCGATCGCGGCCACGCACGGCGAGCGCCAGGCCTTCACGCCAATGCTGGCGATCCTGTCGGCACGCCACGAGGCGCAGTACTCGCGGCTGTTCCGGTCCTGAACCACAGCGAAGCGCCCGCCCGATGATCCACGTCCTGCTGGTCGACGACGACCTCGACCTGCGCCAGCTCGTCAGCGACTACCTGCAGCGCTACGGCATGCGGGTCACCGCGGTGGCCGATGCCGCGAGCCTGCGCCGCGTGCTGCGCGTGGGGCTGACCGGCCCCGACCCGTTCAAGGTGCTGCTGCTCGACCTGATGCTGCCCGATGGCAACGGCCTCGACCTGTTCCGCTGGGTGCGCGAGGTCGCGCCGCTGCCGGTGGTCATGCTGACCGCGCAGGGCGACCCGGCGAGCCGCGTCGTCGGGCTGGAGCTCGGCGCCGACGACTACCTGCCGAAGCCTTTCGAGCCGCGCGAGCTGGTGGCGCGCATCCACGCGGTGCTGCGCCGCGTGGGGGCGGCGCCGGTGGCCGCGCCGACGGCGACCGTGCTGCAGTTCGCCGGCTGGACCTTCGACCGGCTGCGCCGCCAGCTGACCTCGCCGCAGCAGGTGGTGGTCGCGCTGTCGTCGGCCGAGTTCAGGCTGCTGTCGGCCTTCGTCGACCACCCGAACCGCGTGCTGAGCCGCGACCAGCTGCTCGACCTCACGCGTGCGCCGGGTGCCGACGTGACCGACCGCAGCATCGACCTGACGGTGTCGCGGCTGCGCCAGAAGCTCGACGAGCCGAACCTGATCCGCACCGTGCGCGGCGAGGGCTACCTGTTCGACGCGAACGACGCCGGGGCCCGCGCTTGAACCTGAGGCAGCGGCTGCGCCAGCCGTTCAGCGACACGCTGTTCAAGCGGTTGATGCTGCTGATGTGGGTTGCGCTGGTGGCCAGCCACTTCCTCAGCTTTGCGGCGGTGCGCGGCCTCGCCGGCGGGCTGGGCGATGCACCGCCGAGGCACGGGCCTGCGCCGGGACCGGACGGCATCGGCGTACCGCCGCTGGCGTCGCTGCCGCCCGGCTTGCTGCCCGACGGTGCCGGCCGGCGCGAGCCTCCGCCCGGCATGGCGGGCCCGGGTGGGCCACCCCCTCGCGACAGGCAGCCTGGCGGCTCGCCGCCGATGCGCTCGCTGTGGCTCGACTACCTGGTGCGCTTCCTGGTGATCGGCGGCGGCGCCTGGTGGGGCGCGCAGTGGCTGTCGCAGCCGATGCGACGGCTTGCCGACGCCTCGCGTTCGCTCGGCGCCGCCATCGCGCAACGCCGGCCGGCGCCGAAGCTCGACGAGCACGCAGGCACGCGCGAGGTGCGGCAGGCCGCGCAGGTCTTCAACACGATGGCGCAACGCCTGCACGAGCAGTTCGACGCGCAAGGCCTGCTGATGGCCGCGATCTCGCACGACCTGCGCACGCCGCTGGCCCGCTTGCGCCTGCGGCTCGAGAGCATGGAGCCCGGTGCGCAGACCGAGCGCTGCATCGCCGACCTGCAGGAGATGGACACGCTGATCGGCAGCGTGCTGTCGATGGTCCGCGACCGCCATGCGCCGCAAGCACATCAGCGCGTCGACCTGCGCGCGCTGTTGCAGGCGCAGGTCGACGACCGGGTCGAGCAGGGACTGGCAGTGCGCATCGCGGACGACAGCGCCGGCGATGCGGTGGTGCTGGCGCAGCCGGAGGCCCTGGGCCGGATCCTCGGCAACCTGGTCGGCAACGCGCTGCGCCATGCCGGCTCGGCCGAACTGAGCCTGCTCGGGCAGCCCGGCGAGCTCGAGCTGCGCATCGATGACCACGGCCCCGGCATCCCGCAGGAGCAGTTGGAGACCGTGTTCCGGCCGTTCTATCGGGTCATCGGCGGGGGCAACAGCACCAGCGGCGGCAGCGGGCTCGGCCTGTACATCGCCCGCGACCTGGCCGAACAGATCGGCGGCCGGCTGACGCTGTCGAACCGGCCGGAAGGTGGCCTGCGGGCGCGGCTGCTGTTGCCACGCGCCTGACCCACTCGCTCAGGCACACACCAGACACAGTTCAAATGGACCGTGTCCGAGTTGATACAAAGCGTCGATATTCGCGACACCCTCGGCGACGAGCATGGGCAGCTTCACAGCCACTGCCCCGTGCCATCGCCATGTCGAACACCCTTCGCGATCATCAACTCGATCTCGCCCAATCCTCATGCCAGTCCCACGGGCAGCCTCACGAGCACGACCTCGGCCTCGTCCACGACCTGCAGGTGATGCAGCGCCGCCGCGCGCTGACCTGGCTGGCCGGCGTCGGCGCGGTGTCATTGCTCGGCTGCGGTGGTGGTGGCAGTGCCGCAAGCACCGACTCCAGCAGCTCCTCCGGTTCCAGCGGATCGGGTGGCTCCGGTGGATCTTCCGGCTCCGGCAGTTCGGGCAGCAGCGGCTCCTGCGCGGTCATCCCCGAAGAAACCGCCGGCCCCTACCCCGGCGACGGCTCGAACACCGCGAACGGCAGCGTCGCCAACGTGCTGGGTGTGAGCGGCATCGTGCGCAGCAACATCCGCCCGAGCCTGCCCAGCAGCCTGGGCACGGCAGAAGGCGTCACGCTGACCGTCACGCTGACGCTGGTCGACACCAACACCAGCTGCGCCGACCTGTCGGGCTATGCGATCTACCTGTGGCACTGCGACCGGGAGGGCCGCTATTCGATGTACTCCTCGGGTGTCACCAACCAGAACTACCTGCGCGGCGTGCAGGAGACCGACGCCAACGGGCAGGTCACGTTCACCACCGTCTTCCCCGGCTGCTACGCCGGCCGCATGCCGCACATCCACTTCGAGGTGTATCGCAGCCTTGCCACTGCGACCTCGTCGACCAGCAAGATCAAGACCTCGCAGATGGCCTTCCCGGTGGCGGAGTGCAGCACGATCTACAGCACCGCGAGCGGCTACAGCGCGAGCGTGAGCAACCTGAACCAGATCAGCTTCGCGACCGACAACGTGTTCAGCGACGGCGTCACGCTGCAGACGGCCTCGCTGAGCGGCAGCGTCGCGGCCGGCTACACCGCCGCGCTCACGGTAGGCATCGCGGCCTGACGCACCCCTGATTTTTCACGAAGGAGACGACCCATGGCCTTGAACCGAACCCTGTCCGCTGCCGCGGCAACCCTGCTGCTGGCGCTCCCGCTGGCCAGCTTTGCCGCCGACCAGGCGCCGCCGCAGGGCGGCAAGCCGCCCGCACCGCCGCCGGAAGCGATCGCGGCCTGCAACGGCAAGGCCGAAGGCGCCACCGCGAGCTTCGCCGGCCGCGGCGGCGAGACCATCACCGGCACCTGCCAGAAGATCGGCGACGTGCTGGCGCTGCGCCCGGCCGGCGGCCCGCCGGGGGGTGGACAGGGCGGCAAGCCCCCTGCCAAGAAGAACTGAGCGCGCAGGCGGCACTACACTCGGTTCGCCCTGCCACCCTGGACGAACCGAGCACCCCATGAGCGCCGCCCTGCACAGCATTCCTCACCGCACGAAGAAACTGCCGCCGCTGCGCGTGGGCGTGGGCGGCCCGGTCGGCTCCGGCAAGACCACGCTGGTCGAGATGTTGTGCAAGGCGATGCGCGAGCGCTACGACCTGGTGGTCGTCACGAACGACATCTACACCAAGGAAGACCAGCGCCTGCTGACGGTGGCCGGCGCGCTCGAGGCCGAACGCATCATGGGCGTCGAGACCGGCGGCTGCCCGCACACCGCCATCCGCGAAGATGCGTCGATCAACCTCGAAGCGGTCGACCGCATGCTCGGCAAGTTCCCGAACGCCGACATCGTCTTCATCGAGTCCGGCGGCGACAACCTCGCGGCCACCTTCAGCCCCGAGCTGAGCGACCTGACGATCTACGTGATCGACGTCGCGGCCGGCGAGAAGATCCCGCGCAAGGGCGGGCCCGGCATCACGAAGAGCGACCTGTTCGTGATCAACAAGACCGACCTGGCGCCGCATGTGGGCGCCGATCTGTCGGTGATGGAAGCCGACACGAAGCGCATGCGGCCGAACCGGCCTTATGTGATGAGCAATCTGAAGACCAAGGTCGGTCTCGCCGACGTGGTCTCGTTCATCGAGAAGCGCGGCATGCTCAGCGCAGGTTGAGCGTGCTCTGCAACGCCCGCACCGCGCCGGCCCCGATCGACGCGCCGAAGCGCTTGGCCAGCCGCTCGGCGACGTTGTCGCGCGGCGTGTAGTCGATCACCTCTTCGGCCTTCACGACCTCGCGCGCCACCATGTCGAGGTTGCCGAGGTGGTCGATCAGGCCCATCTCGAGCGCCTGCTGGCCGTTCCAGAACAGGCCGCTGAACGTGTCGGGGCCGATCTTCAGCCGCTTGCCGCGGCCTTCCTTGACGACGCCGATGAACTGCTGGTGGATCTGGTCGAGCATCGCCTGCGTGTAGGCGCGCTGCTTCTCGCTGACCGGCGAGAACGGATCGCCGATGCCCTTGTTCTCGCCGGCCGTCATCAGGCGGCGCTCGACGCCCAGCTTCTCCATCGTCCCGGTGAAGCCGAAACCGTCCATCAGCACACCGATCGAGCCGACGATCGAGGCCTTGTCGGCATAGATCTCGTCGGCCGCGACGGCGATGTAGTACGCCCCTGAAGCACAGGTTTCCTCGACCACCGCATACACCTTCTTCTGGTGCTTGGCCTTCAGCCGGCGGATCTCGTCATTGATGATGCCGGCCTGCACCGGGCTGCCGCCCGGCGAGTTGATGCGCAGCACGATGGCCTGCGCGCCGTCGTCTTCGAACGCGTTCTTCAGCGCGCCGACCAGCAGCTCGGCGCTGGCCTCGGTGTCGGAGGCGATCTCGCCGCGCACCTCGATCAGCGCGGTGTGCGGCCCGCTCGGCGTCGCCGAATGGTTGCGCGCGGTGATCAGCGCCCACGCGATCACCGCGAACACCAGCAGCCAGCTCCAGCGGAAGAACAGCTTCCAGCGGCGGTCGGTGCGGCGGTCCTTGAAGAAGGCGCGGGCCAGTTCGTCGACGGTCTCTTCCATCGAGGGCCGGGCGGCTGCGGTCACCGCCACAGGCGCCGGTGCGGGCGGAGGAACGGGCGCGGCAGCGTCGGGCGAGGGCAACTCGTCGTGCGGATTCATGCGGGGCTTTCGGCAGCCTTCGTTCAGTCTTCGAAGGCGGGTTGGACGTCGCGCGAAGGATACCAATAGACCTCGCCGGCCTCTTCCTCGACGCGCAATTCCGTCAGCTTGCCACGGCCGCACGGGCCGGCGACACAGCGGCCGTTCAGCGGGTCGTAGGCCGCGCCGTGGATCGAGCAGAGGATGAACTCACGGCCGCTGTCGAGGAACTCGCCGGGTTGCCAGTCCATCTCGGCCGGCACGTGCACGCAGCGGTTCAGGTAGGCGACGACGCGGCCCTCGAAGCGCAGCGCGAAGGCGCGTGTCGGCTCGCGGTACTGCAGCACGTCGAACACCACAGCCTGGCCCTTCTCGATCAGTTCCGCCGCAGCGCACAGGCGGCGCCGCTCGCTCGGCACCGGCATCAGCGACGGTGGCTGCAAAGGCTCAGCCATGGTGGCTCAGCCACTCGGCCAGCTCGGGCACCGAGTGCGCGACGAAGCGCGGCGCGAAGCTGTCGAAGGCCTCCGGCGCATGCGCCCCGTAGCTGACGCCGATGCAGGCGACGCCGGCGTTCACCGCCATCTGCAGGTCGTGCGTGGTGTCGCCGATCATCAGCGTGCGCTCGGGCTCGACGCCGAGCTCGGCCATCAGCTCGTGCAGCATCTGCGGGTTCGGCTTCGACGCGGTCTCGTCGGCGGTGCGGGTGGCATCGAAATGGCGCAGCAGGTCGGCCGTGCGCAAGGCCTCGTCGAGCCCGCGGCGCGACTTGCCGGTGGCCACGCTGAGCCAGTGGTTGCGCGCCTTCAGCGCGGCCAGCATCTCCAGCGTGCCGGGGAACAGCACGATCTCGTGCTGTTTCGCGAAGTAGTGGTGGCGGTAGCGGTCGGCCAGCGCCGGGTACTGGTCGCGGGTCAAGCCGGGCGCGGCATGCTGCAGCGCTTCGACCAGTCCGAGGCCGATCACGTAGCTCGCGGCCTCGTCGGTCGGTATCGCGGTGCCGACGTCGGCACAGGCGGCCTGGATGCAGCGCGCGATCAGCGTGGTCGAATCGAACAGCGTGCCGTCCCAATCGAAGGCGATCAGGTCGAACTGGCGAGGACGGGTCATGACGGCAAGGTCTGGAGGAACGAACTGCATTCTGCCGGCAACGGCGCCTCGAGTTCGATGGCCTCGCCGCTGGCGGGGTGCTCGAAGCGCAAGCGCCGCGCGTGCAGGAACATCCGCTCGAAGCGCACGCCCTTCACCGCCTCGCCGCGCGCCAGCGCCTTGTTGACGGCGAAGTCGCCGTACTTCTCGTCGCCGGCGATCGGGTGGCCCTCGTGCGCCAGGTGCACGCGGATCTGGTGCGTTCGGCCGGTCTTGATCGTCACGTCGAGCAGCGTGAAGCCGGCATAGGCCTGCGCGATGCGCACCAGCGTGATCGAGCGGCGGCCGTCTTCGTTCTCTTCATCAACAGCGCGAACCCGGCGTTCGCCTTCGCCGGTCAGGAACTTGTGCAAGGCCACGTCGATGACCTTGCGCGAGGCCGGCCAGGCGCCGACCACCAGCGCCGCGTAGGTCTTGCCGGTCTCGCGGCTGCGGAACTGCTCCTGCAGCGCGACCAGCGCCGAGCGCTTCTTCGCGATCAGCAGCAGGCCGGAGGTTTCCTTGTCGAGCCGGTGCACCAGTTCGAGGAACCGGGCGGTCGGCCGCGCCTGGCGCAACTGCTCGATGACGCCCGAGCTGACGCCGCTGCCGCCATGCACCGCGACGCCGGCCGGCTTGTTGATCGCCATCAGGTGCTCGTCTTCGAACACCACCGGGAACTCGCGCGCCGGCGCAGGCGGCACCGCCGACGGATCGGCCATGCGCACCGGCGGCACGCGCACCAGGTCGCCGATCGCCAGCCGCGTGTCGGCGGCGGCCCGGCCCTTGTTGACGCGCACTTCGCCCGAGCGGATCACGCGGTACACATGAGTCTTGGGCACGCCCTTCAGCAGCTTGATCAGGAAATTGTCGAGGCGCTGGCCCTCGGAGCCTTCGTCGATCTCGACCTGCTGGACGGCCGGCGCCAGCGCCTCGGCCGGCCCCCTCACCGCGGTGCTTGCCGGCCGACCTGCTTTGGCCCCTATAATGCGTTGCACCACGTTGTTGTCGTAAGTGTTTGATTTATCTGAGTTTAACGTCGATGGCGTTGAACCGGCACCTGCGACGACAGTGGCGGTCGAGCCTGAGGGCCCGGCCAACAGGTGATGCAACATGCCCGGCCCGCGGTAGGCCCCGTCCCCACGCGATCGAGGCGGCACGCAGCCCGGCATGGCAGAGAAACAAAGAACGAACCCCTGTCAAAAAGGTTTCCAGGCAGGAGACATCGAAGCAGGGTCGTCGCTTACCGGCGGCGGCCAGTGATCTTCAGCCTCCTTCCCGCGCCCAGTAGTCAATGCGGAACATGTTCCCGGCCTCCACCCCCCACCACTGCCCACCGTGTGCCTTGCGCGCCGTAACCCGGCCTCGTGCCTGCGGGTTTGCGCTGGCCGGCCGTGCCGGGGTCGTGCCTCGAACACCGGCCTCGCGCCCCGCAGCGCCCACTGTCTCGCATGCGCCAACGCTGCCTGACCGGCCGATCGACTGATCGATCCCGCGTCAACGCAGTCCAGGGCGATTCCTTCCGGTTCATCCACGTTTCTCGTGCATCGATGAGTCGCCCCTGAGGTTTCAGAGGCGGCATGTTGAATGGCTGCCACTCGCGCACAACACAGCGCGGTGGTGGCGAAGGAGCGCACATGAAACGCATGCTGATCAATGCGACGCAGCCCGAAGAGCGTCGCCTCGCGATCGTCGACGGCCAGAAGCTGCTGGACTTCGAGACCGAGATCGAAGGCCGCGAGCAACGCAAGGGCAACATCTACAAGGCCGTCGTGACGCGGGTCGAGCCTTCGCTCGAAGCCTGCTTCGTCGACTACGGCGAAGACCGCCACGGCTTCCTGCCGTTCAAGGAAATCTCGAAGAACTACTTCCGCGAAGGCGCGGACGTGCGCAACGCGCGCATCCAGGACGTGATCCGCGAAGGCGACCAGCTGCTGGTCCAGGTCGAGAAGGAAGAGCGCGGCAACAAGGGTGCGGCGCTCACCACCTTCGTCTCGCTGGCCGGCCGCTACCTGGTGCTGATGCCCAACAACCCGCGCGGCGGCGGCGTCAGCCGGCGCATCGAGGGCGAAGAGCGCGAGGAGCTGAAGGAAAACCTCGACCAGCTCGAGTACCCGAAGGGCATGAGCCTGATCGCCCGCACCGCCGGCATCGGCCGCAGCGCCGTCGAGCTGCAGTGGGACCTGAACTACATGCTGAAGCTGTGGACCGCCATCGACGGCGCGTCGCAGGGCGGCAAGGGTGCGTTCCTGATCTACCAGGAGTCGTCGCTGGTGATCCGCGCGATCCGCGACTACTTCACGTCGGATGTCGGCGAGATCCTGATCGACACCGACGACATCTACGACCAGGCGATGCAGTTCATGAACCACGTGATGCCGGAATCGGCCGCACGTGTGAAGCGCTATCGCGATGACGCCCCGCTGTTCTCGCGCTTCCAGATCGAGCACCAGATCGAGACCGCGTTCTCGCGCACGGTGAACCTGCCGTCGGGCGGCGCGATCGTGATCGACCACACCGAGGCGCTGGTCTCGGTCGACGTCAACTCGGCCCGCTCCACGCGCGGCAGCGACATCGAAGAGACCGCCACCCGCACCAACCTGGAAGCCGCTGATGAAATCGCGCGCCAGATGCGGCTGCGCGACCTGGGCGGCCTGATCGTCGTCGACTTCATCGACATGGAAGAGTCGAAGAACCGCCGCGAGGTCGAGACCCGGCTGCGCGACGCGCTGCGCCAGGACCGCGCCCGCGTGCAGTTCAGCTCGATCAGCAAGTTCGGCCTGCTCGAACTGAGCCGCCAGCGCCTGCGCCCGGCGCTGAGCGAAGGCAGCCACATCACCTGCCCGCGTTGCAACGGCACCGGCCACATCCGCGACACCGAGTCCAGCGCGCTGCAGATCCTGCGCATGGTGCAAGAGGAGTCGATGAAGGACAACACCGCCGCCGTGCATGTGCAGGTGCCGGTGGAGGTGACCTCGTTCCTGCTGAACGAGAAGCGCACCGAGATCACGAAGATCGAACTGAAGCAGCGCATCACCGTGCTGCTGGTGCCGAACAAGCACCTGGACACGCCGAACTACAAGCTCGAGCGCCTGCGCCACGACGACCCGCGCCTGGAGAACCTGCAGGTCAGCTACTCGATGATCGAGGAGCCGGACGACGAGGTCGGCATCACCCGCCGCGAGAAGGCCAAGCCGAAGCAGGAGCCGGTGATCAAGGGCATCCTGCCCGAAACGCCGGCACCGATCGTGCCGCCGAAGCCCGTGCCCGCACCGGTCGCGGCACCGGTGGCCGTGGCACCCGCACCGGCGCCGGTCGCGGCCCCTGCGGCTGCCGGCGGCGGCTTCTTCGGCTGGGTCAAGCGCCTGTTCGGCGCCGGCGAGCCGGAGGCGGCACCGGCGGTGAAGGCCCCGGCAGCGACCGGCGAGGCCGGCGCGAAGCGCGATGGCCGCGGTGAACGTGGCGATCGCGGCGGTCGCGGCAACGGCCGTGGCGAACGCGACGGCAAGCGCGATGGCCGCCGCGGTGAGCGCGGTGGCGATCGGGGTCGTGGCGAAGGCCGCGGCGAGGGTCGTCCGGAAGGCGGCCGCGGTGAAGGCCGTGGCGAAGGTCGTGGTGAAGGTCGCAATGAGGCCCGCACCGAGGGACGTCCGGAAGGCCGTGGCGACCGTCCGGAACGTGGCGATCGTGGTGGTGAACGCGGTGGCCGCCGCAACGAGCGCAGCGAGCGTGTCGAGGAAGTGGCCAGCGCCGAGGCCGGTGTCGCAGCAGTCGCGCCGCGCACGGACGAGCGTCCGCCGCGTGGTGAAGGACGTGGGGAAGGACGCGGCGAGGGTCGCGGAGAAGCGCGCGGTGAGGGCCGAGGCGAAGGCCGTGGTGGTCGCGGTCCGCGCCCCGAGCGCGAACGCCGTCCGGCCGATGCGCCGGTCGATGGCGCCGAGGCCGCCGTGGCCCCGGTGCAAGCTTTCAGCGACACCGTGCCGAGTCCCGATGCTGAAGGCGGCGAGGCCCGTGAAGGCAGCCGTCGCCGCCGTCGTGGCCGGGGTGGCCGCGACCGTGACGACGCCCGCAACGGCGAAGCCGTCGTGACCGAGGGCGGTGCCGAACTGGCTACCGACGCACAGGGCGACGATGCGGCAGTCCGCGCCGAGCAGCGGCCGGTGGATGCCGCCGACCAGCAGGGCGACACCGCCGAGTCCGCCGGTGCGCCGGACGGTGGCAACGCCACGCCGGAAGGCGAGCGCGATGGCCGACGCCGTGGTCGTGGCCGTGATCGCCAGCGCCGTGAACGGCGTGACGAGACCGAAGGCGGTGCACCGTCTGCTGAAGGCGCCGAACCCGGCGCCACCGGCGACACCCCGGCCGCCGCGGTGGCCGAACCGGTGTACCGCTCCGAGATCGCCGAGGCCCCTGCCTACACGCCGCCTGCTTACACGCCGCCGGTCCAGGCACCCGCCGTTGCAGCGCCGGTGGTTGCACCGGTTGCCGCGCCGGTGATGGCCCCCGCCGTCGTGCCGGTTGCCGCTCCGGTGGTGGCCGCTGCTCCGGTCGTGGCGGCTCCGGTCGCCGCCCCCGTGGCGGCCCCGGTCGCTGCGCCGGCTGCGCACTTTGTGCTGCCGCTGGCCGACCTGCAGTCGGTCGCGCAGACCGCCGGGCTCGAATGGGTCAACTCGGATACCGACAAGATCCGGGCCGTGCAGGACGCGATGGCCCGCGAGCCGAAGCCGATTCATGTGCCGCGCGAGCCCCGCCCGCCGGTCGCGATCGACGAAGGCCCACTGGTGTTGGTCGAGACGCGCAAGGACCTGTCGCAGGTCAAGCTGCCGTTCGAGTCGGAGTCCGGCAAGCCGACCGCTTGAAACGCGATCTGACAGAATGAACACGGCGCCTTCGGGCGCCGTTTTTCATGCGGCGCGGCATATGCACGAACCTCGTGCCCCGTCTCGCCGTGGCCGGCCCGCTCGACGAACGTGCCGCCGAGGCGCACCTGAAGGCCGTCGCCGCCGGCAATGTCGATGCGCTGATGCAGGCCTATGGCGACGACCCGTGGATGGACTGGGTCGGCGGGCCGCTCGACGGCCGCTACCGCGGCGCCGATGCCCTGCGCCAGCTGTGGACCAAGTTCGCGGCCGCGAACGACAACCAGCCGCGCACGCTGCAACGCACCGTGATCACGCAGAACGCGAACCCGAAGGGCGTGACGCTGACGGCGGTCGCCGAATACGCCGGCAAGACCACCGTGCGCGTTCGCCACGTGCTGGTCTACCGCGACACCAGGCTCGTCAGCGAGGTCTGGCAGATCGATCCGAATGCGGTGCTGACGCCCGCGCCCTGATGCCGATGCGGCGCCGCGCGCTCGCTGCCGCCACCGCCGCGCTCGCGGCGATCGGCCTGCTCGCCACGGGCTCGGTGCAGGCCGCGTCAGCGACCGTCGATGTGCGGACGCCGCAAGGCGCACCGATCGCCGATGCCGTCGTGTGGCTGGAGCCCACGGCACCCTCGGCCACCAAGGCGCGGCGCCCCGGACGGGCCGAGATCCGCCAGGTGAAGCTGGAGTTCGTGCCCTTCGTCAGCGTGCTGCCGGTCGGCACGCAGGTGGATTTCCCGAACCGCGACAAGGTCAAGCACCACGTCTACTCGTTCTCGAGCGCGAAGAGCTTCGAGATCCAGCTCTACAGCGGCATGCCCGCCGAGCCGGTGGTGTTCGACAAGCCCGGCCCGGTCGTGCTGGGCTGCAACATCCACGACTGGATGGAGGCCTACGTGATGGTGGTCGACTCGGCTTGGTACGGCAAGTCCGACGCGTCGGGCCGCATCGGCCTCGGCAACGTGGCGCCCGGCCGCTACCTGCTGCACGCTTGGCACCCGTACCAGAAGGCGGCCGCGCCGACCCAGGCGGTGGAGTTCACCCAGGGGCGCGACACCGCGGCATGGCGCGTCGACATCGAGCTCGCCGTGCCGCCGCGCAAGCCGCGCCGGCCCCTCGACGAGCACTACTGAGTTCAGGGCAGGCGTTCGAGCGCGTTCTGGTAGGTGGGCTGGTGCATCAGCTCGTCCCAGGGCAGCGGCGAGGTCTGCGGCAGCAGCTCCACCCGGCGCGTCTCGCTGTTCGCATCGGCCTGCCAGCGGCCTTGCTCCAACGCCTGCGCCAGGCCGTCGAGCAGCACGTCGACCGGCCGACCCCCATCGACCTTCGACTGGTTGCACAGCAGCACCAGGTCGCAGCCGGCGTTCAGCGCGGCGATGCCGGCTTCGACCGCGGTGCCGGCGACGCGGGCGCCTTCCATGCTGAGGTCGTCGCAGCAGATCGCACCGGTGTAGCCGAGCTGGCCGCGCAGGATCTCCTTCAGCCAGCGCGACGAGAAGCCGGCCGGCACCGCATCGACCTGCGGGAAGGTCACGTGCGCCGGCATCACGCAGGTCAGCGTGGTCGACAGCCAGTCATAGGGTTTCGCGTCCTCGTCGAGGATCTGCTGCAGCGTGCGGTCGTCGACGGCGCGCGCGACGTGCGAATCGGCCACCGCGTAGCCGTGCGCCGGGAAGTGCTTGCCGCAGTTGGCCATGCCGGCGCGCAGCAGGCCCATCGACAACGCCTGCGCGAGGATCGCCACCACGCGCGGGTCGCGGTGGAACGCGCGGTCGCCGACGACCTGGCTGCGGCCATGGTCCAGGTCGACCACCGGCGTGTAGCTGAGCTCCACGCCGCAGGCGCGCAACTCGGCACCCAGCACGTAGCCGGCCGACGTGGCCGCATCGACGGCGCGCATCGCATCGCGCATCCACAGCGCGCCGAAGTCGCGCATCGCGGGCAGGTGCGTGAAGCCGTCGGTGCGGAAGCGCTGCACGCGGCCGCCTTCGTGGTCGACGGTGATCAGCACGTCGGGCCGGATCGACTTGACCTCGGCGGTCAGCTCGGTCAGGTGGCGGCGGTCGATCCAGTTGCGCGTGAACAGGATCATCCCGCCCGTCAGCGGGTGGCGCAGCCGCCGCCGATCGTCGTCGGTCAGGGCCGTGCCGGCGATGTCGAGGATCACCGGGGCGTGTTCGCTCATGCTGTCTCTCTTCGCATTCAGGGTTGCTGGGTTTCGACGACCACGAAGCTTGACGCGTAGTCGGTCTCGTCGGTGACGCTGACGTGCGCGACCAGGTTGCGCGCCGCGAACCAGGCCGCCAGCTCGCCGTGCAGCACGATCTCGGGCTTGCCGCTCGGCGCATTGAGGATCTCGCAGGCGCGCCAGGTCATCGGCATGCGCATGCCGCGGCCGATGGCCTTCGAGAACGCCTCCTTGGCCGAGAAGCGGGTGGCCAGGTAGCTGATGCCGCGCGCCTCGACGCGCGCGCGCCGCGCATGGAACACCACCAGCTCCTGCGGGCCGAGCACCTTGGCCGCGAAGCGTTCGCCGCGCCGCTCGAGGGTCGCGGCGATGCGCCGCACGTCGCAGATGTCGGTGCCGATGCCGTAGATCACCGTCGCGCCGCCGTGTGGATGACGCGCTGGTAGTCGCGCACCGTCTCGACCAGGCCGAGCTCGAGCGCATCGGCAACGAGCGCATGGCCGATCGAGACCTCCTGCACGCCGGGCACGGCGCGCAGGAAATCACCCAGGTTGGCGCGGTTCAGGTCGTGCCCGGCGTTCACGCCCAGGCCCACGCGCAGCGCGGCCTCAGCGGTCGCGGTGAAACCGGCCAGCACCGCGGCGCCGCCCGGCGTGCCGTGCGCGCTGGCGAAGGTCTCGGTGTAGAGCTCGACGCGGTCGGCGCCCAGTTCGCGCGCCGCCGCCATCGCCTGCGGTTGCGGGTCCATGAAGAGGCTGACGCGCGCGCCCAGCGCATGCACCTCGGCGATCAGCGGCGCGAGGCGCGCGGCATCCTCGGGGAAGCGCCAGCCGTGATCCGAGGTTGATTGCTCGACGCTGTCGGGCACGAAGGTGCACTGGTGCAGGGGCAGGCCGCGGCGCTTCAGTTCGCGCGCGAAGTCCATCAGGTTGTGGAACGGGTTGCCTTCGATGTTGTATTCGATGTGCGGCGTCGCCTGCAGCAGCTCGGCGAGTTCGTAGACATCGCCGGCCCGGATGTGCCGCTCGTCCGGCCGCGGGTGCACCGTGATGCCCTGCGCGCCGCCCTGCAGCGCGAGTTCGGCGGCGCGGGTCACGCTCGGGATGCCGAGGTGGCGCGTGTTGCGCAGCAGCGCGACCTTGTTCAGGTTGACCGACAGCGCGGTCAGGCCGCGCTCCGCTGTCTGGCCGGGGGTCTGGAATGGGTTCATGGTGGTGTCAGCGCTCCAGGGCTTGCACGTCGAGCATCACCTGCCGCGTGCGCAGCACCGGTGAGCCCAGATGATAGTGAAGCAGCGCACGAAGCAGCAGCTTCAGTTCCTGCAGCGCAGGCGCACAGGCCTGCTGCAATGCCGCGAGGCTGCCGTGCTGCAGCGCGGCCTGCAGGCCGATCAGCGTCTGGCCCGCCAGTTCGTTCTCGCGGCCGCGCGCAGTCACGACGCCCTGCTCGGGCAGCAGCAGGTAGCGGCCGGTGGGATCGACCTCGTCCTGCGTCATCGTCACGCGGCTGAGGTCGGGCAGCACGCCGACCTGCTGCAGCAGCGCCAGTTCGAACGCCCGCAGCGCGGTCTGCACGGCGCCATCGTCGGTGGATGCCAGCAGCGCGAGCGTCGCCGCGTAAGCATCGAACAGCACCGGGTGGGCGTCGCCGCGGGCGAGCAGCTTCATCAGCAGCTCGTTCAGGTAGAAGCCGCTGAACAGCGCGGCGCCGGTCAGCATCGAATGGCCGCCGGCCCATTCGGCGCCGCGCAGCGTCTGCACGTCGCTGCCAGACTCGCCGGAGGTCTCGGTGGCACGCGGTGGCTTGCCCAGCGTCACCTGGATGCGCTGGAACGGCAGCAGCACCGGGCGCAGTTGCGAGTAGGGCCGCTTCACACCCTTGGCGACCACGGCGATGCGGCCCTGCTCGCGGGTGAACAGGTCGAGGATCAGGCTGGATTCGCTCCAGTCGTAGCGGTGCAGCACATAGGCCGCCTGCGTGGCCGGTGGACGCGCGGGGCGGGTGGCCATGCGCGGCGGCTACTCGTAGCCGTAGGTGCGCAGATGCTCTTCGTCGTCGGCCCAGCCGGATCGCACCTTCACCCACATTTCGAGGAACACGCGGCAGTCCATCAGGCGCTCGAGCTCCTGGCGGGCCTCGGAGCCGATGCGCTTCAGGCGCTCGCCGTCGGCGCCGATCACCATGCCCTTGTGCGCATCGCGCTCGACGATGATCGTCGCGGCGATGCGGCGCAGCGCGCCTTCTTCCTCGAACTTGTCGATCACGACGGTGGAGGTGTAGGGCAGTTCGTCGCCGGTCAGGCGGAACAGCTTCTCGCGGATGATCTCGCTGGCAAGGAACCTGTCGCTGCGATCGGTCAGCGCATCTTCTTCGTAGAACCACGGCTGCTGCGGCAAGTAGGGCTTCACGATGCCCAGCAGGCGTTGCACGTCGCTGTCTTTCTTGGCGGTCAGCGGCACGAATTCGGCGAACGCGTGGCGGTCCTGCATGCCCTTGAGCCAGGGCACGAGGTCGGCACGGCGGTGCACCGCATCGAGCTTGTTGGCGATCAGCATCACCGGCTTGCCGGCCGGCATCAGCGCCAGCACCTTCGCGTCGTCGAGCCCGAAACGGCCGGCCTCGACGACGAACAGCACCAGGTCGACGTCGCCGAGCACGCCGTGCACCGTGCGGTTCAGCGTGCGGTTCAGCGGCGCGCTGTGGCGGGTCTGGAAGCCGGGCGTATCGACGAACACGAACTGCGTGTCGTCGACGGTGCGGATGCCGGTGATGCGGTGGCGCGTCGTCTGGGCCTTGCTGGACGTGATGCTGACCTTCTGGCCGACCAGCGCATTCAGCAGCGTCGATTTGCCGACGTTCGGGCGGCCGACGATCGCGATCAGCCCGCAGCGGGTGGTCACGGCTTCAGCGGGCGCGGCGGCGGCGCCAGTGCCGGTATCGCCGTCGTCGTCGGCAGGTGTTTCGGGGATGTCGGTCATGCGGGGGGAACCAGGAGGGTCGTCGGGGGCGTCAGGAGCGCAGCGCACTGCCGGGCTTGTCATTCGCCTTCAGCGCGACCAGCATGCCGCGCGCTGCTTCTTGCTCGGCGGAACGGCGCGAACGGCCCTCGCCGGTTTCGGTGAGGCCGAGCGCCGGGACGGCGCATTCGACCTCGAAGGTCTGTGCATGCGCCTGCCCGCGAGTGGTGACGATGCGGTACGCCGGCACCGGCAGGCGGCGCGCCTGCAGCCATTCCTGCAGCTCGGTCTTGGCGTCCTTTGCCCAGCTGTCGAGATCGGTCGTCTCGATGACCTCGCCGAACAGCCGTTGCACCAGCGCCTGCGCGGCTTCGAAGCCGCCGTCGCGGTAGGCCGCGCCGATCACGGCTTCGAGCGCGTCGGCCAGGATCGAAGGCCGCTGCGCACCGCCGCCGCGGGCTTCGCCTTCGCTCAGGCGCAGCACCTCGGGCAGGCCGATCAGCAGTGCGACCTTGTGCAGGCTGTCCTCGCGCACCAGGTGCGCGCGCACGCGGGTCAGGTCGCCCTCGTCGGAGCCGGCGAAGCGCTCGAACAGCAGGTCGCTGATCGCCAAGCTCAGCACCACGTCGCCGAGGAATTCGAGCCGCTCGTTGTGGTCGACCCCGAAGCTGCGGTGCGTGACCGCGCGCGTCAGCAGGTCCGGCTGGGTGAAGCGGTAGCCCAGGCGGTGCTGCAGGGCGGTCAGTCGGGCATCCACGCGCAGGGCCGGTTGATGACGAGGAAGCACGAGCCGGGGCGAACCCTCAGCGCGAACGTCCTTCGTACTTGAGCAGCAGGTAGACCGGCGCCACCAGCTCGATCTCCTTGTTGTAGGCGAAAGAGATCACGACCTTGTCGTTGACCTTCGTGATCATCAGGTCCTTGCTGGTGATCGAGACGATCGAATACTCGACGTCCGTCTGCCGATCGAAGGCGGTGCGGATTTCGGGCACCGTAGAGGCACCACTCGTCGCGATCTTCTCGACCGCGCGCTTGATCGTGAAGTACTCGTTCAGCGTCGGCAGCACCTTCAGGGCAACGAGTGCGACGACACCGATCAGGATGGCCCAGAACATCAGGCCGAACAACGTGACGCCACGTTGCGATCCGCGCCGGTGTGTGAGCTGCCGCGCGTGGCCGCGAGATTCGATCGTCCGAAGTTCCATCGTCATGTACCTGTTGCTCCCGCTCAATTGAACGAACCGATGCGCTTGAGACTGCCGAAATTCATCCAGACAAAGAAGGCCTTGCCGACGATGTTCTGGTCGGGCACGAAGCCCCAGAAGCGCGAGTCCTGCGAGTTGTCGCGGTTGTCGCCCATCATGAAGTAGTGGCCCGGCGGCACCTTGCAGCGCACACCTTCCGCACTGTAGCGGCAGTTTTCCTTGAAGGGAAACTCGAACAGCGGCGCTGCCGAACTCGGCAGCTTGGTCTCGACCAGGATCCGGTGCGTGGCCGTGCCGAGCTTCTCGGTGTACTGCGGCGCGAAGCGCACGGCGTCTTCGTCGTAGAACGGCTCCAGCGGTTGCGTGTCGGCGAGCTTGCCGTTCACGTACAGGTGCTGGTTCAGGTAGTCGATCTGGTCGCCCGGCACGCCGACGACACGCTTGATGTAGTCGATGCTCGGGTTGGCCGGGTAGCGGAACACCATCACGTCGCCGCGCTGCGGATCGTTGATCTGGATGATCTTCTTGTTGATCACCGGCAGGCGGATGCCGTAGTGGTACTTGTTCACCAGGATCAGGTCGCCGATCAGCAACGTCGGCACCATCGAGCCCGACGGGATCTTGAAGGGCTCGAACAGGAAAGAGCGTAGCAGGAACACGACGAGGATCACCGGGAACAGGCCCGCGGTCCAGTCGAGCCACCACGGCTGCATCAGCAAGGTGTCGCGGGCCTGGGCGACGTTGTCGTCGACCTTCGCAATGCCCTGCGCGGCCAGGCGCTCGCGGCGTTCGGCGTCCTGGCGATCGAGCGTGGCGGCGGCCGCCGCGCGGCGCGGCGCGAAGTGGAAGCGCTCGGCCAGCCAGTAGGCCAGCGTCGCGACCGTGAGGATGAACAGCAGCAGCGAGAAGTTACCTGTCCACTTGCCGAGGTACCAGCCGCCCAGATACACCACCAGGGCGCCATAGAGCACGCCGGTCAGAGAACCCATCAGTGAGCCCATCAATCGTCCACTTGGAGGATGGCGAGAAACGCTTCCTGGGGCACCTCGACGGAGCCGATCTGCTTCATGCGTTTCTTGCCGGCCTTTTGTTTTTCGAGAAGCTTGCGCTTGCGCGAGATGTCGCCGCCGTAACACTTGGCGAGAACGTTCTTGCGCAGCGCCTTGATTGTCTCACGCGCAATGATGTTGGCCCCGATGGCGGCCTGGATCGCCACGTCGTACATCTGGCGCGAGATCAGCTCGCGCATCTTGGCCACCACCGCGCGGCTGCGGTACGCGCTCTGGGTGCGGTGCACGATGATCGACAGCGCATCGACCTTGTCGCCGTTGAGCAGGATGTCGACCTTGACGACGTCGGCCGCGCGGTACTCCTTGAACTCGTAGTCCATCGACGCATAGCCGCGCGACACCGACTTCAGCTTGTCGAAGAAATCCAGCACGATCTCGGCCAACGGCATCTCGTAGGTCAGCATGACCTGGCGACCGTGGTAGGCCATGTTGATCTGGTTGCCGCGCTTCAGGTTGGCCAGCGTCATCACCGGGCCGACGTAGTCCTGCGGCATGTAGAGATGCACGGTCACGATCGGCTCGCGGATCTCGTTGATGCGGCCGAGGTCGGGCATCTTCGACGGGTTCTCGACCTGGATCACGGTCTGGTCGCCGAGCTCGACCTGGTAGACCACGCTCGGCGCGGTGGTGATGAGGTCCTGGTCGAACTCGCGCTCGAGCCGCTCCTGGACGATTTCCATGTGCAGCAGCCCGAGGAAGCCGCAGCGGAAACCGAAACCGAGCGCCTGGCTGACCTCGGGCTCGTAGCGCAGCGACGAATCGTTCAGCTTGAGCTTCTCGAGCGCATCGCGCAGCTGGTCGTATTCGCTGGCTTCGGTCGGGTACAGGCCGGCGAAGACCTGCGGCTGGATTTCCTTGAAGCCCGGCAAGGCCTGGCTGGCCGGGCCCGCGTTGTTCGGCAGCTTCTTCTCGAGCGTGATGGTGTCGCCGACCTTGGCGGCCTGCAGCTCCTTGATGCCGGCGATCACGAACCCAACCTCGCCGGCGCGCAGCGCATCGCGCGACAGCGCCTTGGGCGTGAACACCCCCATCTGCTCGGCGGCGTAGGCGGCCTCGGTGGCCATCATCTTGAAGCGCTCGCCCTTCTTCAGCTCGCCGTCAACCACGCGCACCAGCATCACCACGCCGACGTAGTTGTCGAACCACGAGTCGATGATCATCGCGCGCAGCGGCGCGTCGGGGTTGCCCTGGGGCGGCGGCATGCGGGTGATCACCGCCTCGAGGATGTCGTCGATGCCTTCGCCGGTCTTCGCGCTGCACGGGATCGCGTCGGTCGCATCGATGCCGATCACGTCCTCGATCTCGTCCTTCGCGCGCTGCGGATCGGCCTGCGGCAGGTCCATCTTGTTCAGCACCGGGATCACGTGCACGCCGAGTTCGATCGCGGTGTAGCAGTTGGCGACCGTCTGCGCCTCGACGCCCTGGCTCGCGTCCACCACCAGCAGCGCACCTTCGCAGGCCGACAGCGAGCGGCTCACTTCATACGAGAAGTCGACGTGCCCCGGCGTGTCGATCAGGTTCAGCTGGTAGGTCTGGCCGTTGCGCGCCTGGTAGGTGAGCGCGGCGGTCTGCGCCTTGATCGTGATGCCGCGCTCGCGCTCGATGTCCATCGAGTCGAGCACCTGCGCTTCCATCTCGCGATCGCTCAGGCCGCCGCAACGCTGGATGAGCCGGTCGGCCAGCGTCGACTTGCCGTGGTCGATGTGGGCAATGATGGAAAAATTTCGGATGTGATCCATTGAACGATTCCGCTGCGTCGCTGTTCGACGCTGCAGCGGCTGCGCCGCTGCGTTGATGGCTCATGCCGTGTGCGCTGTCGCGTGACAACGCGCACTCGACATGATGGGTCGAAGACCCGGGCCGTGAACAAAAAAAAGGCACGTCGAAGAACTGACGCGCCTTCCAACAAAACGTATGGCAACTGCTTGTTGGGCCTTCATTGTAGCCAAAAGCACCCCGCCGGAAACCGCGCCATTGCTTGATTTCTTGTCGTTGCGGGTCACCAACAGCAAAATCTTTCCACAACTTATCCACAAAGCCTTGTGGGTAGCTTGGGGATAGTTTCAGACGCCCCTACTCGTTGACCGGATTGGCAATAAAGCCGATGCGCGACCCCCGAATTGTAGTCAAAAGCACGCTGAATTCGAGCTCTGCAACAGGCGAATGCGTGCGCACACTCACTTTTCACCAATTCGATCAAAATTGTCGAGCCGGAAGTTTCTGCTGCAGATTCCACATGGCGGAAGAAGCGTGGCAATCCCCGGACCGGCACTCGGATATCGGACCTCTTACTTGATCACCGGGATCCGCAGGAACTGCGCCCAGTCGCCCCGCAGCACCGTGACCGGCAGCGACTTGTTCTTGTCGAGCTTGGCCACCACCGCCTCGAACTGCTTCACGTCGGTGACGTCGGACGTGCCGACCGCCACGATCACATCGCCGGCGCGCAGACCGGCCGCTTCGGCGCCGCCAGTCACCGCGCTCACGCGCACACCGTTCGCACCGCGCAGCGACTGACGCTCCGCATCGGTGAGGTTCGCGACGCTCAAGCCCCACACCTTCGCAGCACCCGCTGCGCGCGGCTCGACCGGCGCCTCCGGCCGCTCCGCCGCCGCAGCAGCGACCTGCGGGTTCAACTCGGCGAGGCTCGCCTTGAAATCGAGCAGCTTGCCGCGCCGGTTGCATTGCAGCGTGATCGCGGTGCCCGGCTTCAGCGCGCCCAGCGTGCGCCGCAGGTCGACGGCACCATCGACCGGCTTGCCGTTCACGCTGATCACGACGTCGCCCGGCTGGATGCCCGCCTTGTCGGCCGGCGTGCCGCTGACGACCTGGCGCACGAACGCACCCTTGGCCTTGCCCTTCGCGAGCCCGTATTCCTCGGCCAGTTCGCGCGGCACGTCGATCGGCTGGATGCCGAGGTAGCCGCGCACGACGCGACCGGTGGCCTTCAACTGGTCGGCCACTCGCATCGCCTCGTCGATCGGGATCGCGAACGAGATGCCGACGAAGCTGCCGACCGGGCTGAGGATCTGCGAGTTGATGCCGACCGCCTCGCCACGGATGTTCAGCAGCGGCCCGCCGGAGTTGCCCGGGTTCACCGCGACATCGGTCTGGATGAACGGCACGTCGGAGCCGGTCTCGCGCTGCTTGGCACTGACGATGCCGGCCGTCACCGTGCTCTCGAGCCCGAACGGCGAGCCGATCGCGAGCACCCATTCGCCGACGCGCAGCCGCCCCGCATCGCCGATCTTCAGCGACGGCAGCCCGGTGGCATCGATCTTCACCAGCGCGACATCGGTGCGCTCGTCGGCCCCGATGATCTTCGCCTTGAACTCGCGCTTGTCGGTCAGCGTGACATAAACCTCGGTCGCGCCCTCGACCACGTGGGCGTTGGTCATCACATAGCCGTCGGCGCTGAGGATGAAGCCGGAGCCCTCGCCGCGCGGCACCTCTTCGCCGGGTTGCTGCGGCGCGGTCGGCGCACGGCGGCGGAACGGCCCGCGCGGCGAGTCGGTCGCGCGCTCGGTGGTGCGGATGTTGACGACGGCCGGGCTGGCGCGCTCGACCAGGTCGGCAAAGTCGGGCAGCAGCTGCGTCGGCGCCGGGGGTTGTGCCTGCGCGGATGCTTGCGCCGGGCTTGATGCAGGGTTCGGTGCCAGGGTCTGCGCATCGGCGGACGGTGCCAGCCAGAAGACCACGCCCAGCCCGAACGCGGCCATGCAGCCCCGTATCGCGCGGCGAGCGCGCAGCGTATTCTCCGGTGCACACCGGCCTGGATCGATCACAGCTTGCATGCCGAGCACTCCCTCGAGACACCTACACGGGCCGCCGCGTGCAGCCGCACGCCGGCAGGCTACTTCTTGCGCTCCAGTCCCGCCGCGAACGCACGCAGCGTCGCCGTCGGCACGTCGCCCATCACGGTCACCCACCAGTCGCCCTGGCGCCGCATCATCGTCTGCGTCGCACCGATCACGGTCGACATCGGACGCTGGTGGCGCTCGGCGTTGTAGGGCTCGATGAAGACCGACACGAAGGTCAGGCCGTCGGAATAGACCGCCTGCAGCACCGGTTCGGTGGAGCCGCGGATCCGCAGCGCACCGTCGAACGGCCGCTTGACGCAACTGACCTGCGTGAAGCCGGGGATGTCGTGCTTCAGCGACCACCCCTCGGATTCGAGCGTGGCCGGCGTGACGGGCGGCCGCACGATGCGGTAGCCGTCGAGCTTGCGCAGCGGCTGCGTGATCAGTTCCGCCTGCGGCTTGACGTTGATGCTGACGTCGGAAAACGCCGACGACTCCAGCACCTCGGCATGCTCGCCCATCACTTCGGTGCGCAGCAGCAGGCCGGTGCTCTTCTCGGCCCACAGGCGGTAGCCGAAGCGGTGGGCATCCTTGGCACGCAGCTGCAGCACGTTGGCCTCGTGGCCGGCCACCCGCTCGACACCCATCGGCTTGAGCTCGTAGAAGTCGGTCACGTGCTGGGCACCGGCCTGCAGCAGCGCGGGGAACGAACTCATCGAATCGCGCTGCTCGACCATCGCGACGCGGCTTTGCGGCCACACCGTGTGGACGATGTCGTTCTGCCGCAGCACGTTGCGCATCTGGCCTTCGAGCGAGTCGATGCGCTCGTACTGGTTGCGACCGTCGCAGAAATGCGCGATGCGCGAACTCGCCAACGTACCGCCCGCGCTGACGACCACCGTGCCCTGGAAGTTGCGCTTGTTCGCTGCGTCGGTGATGCGGGTGAGCCAGGCCTGGGTCTCGCGCGCCTCGATCAACGGATCGCCGCTGACCAGCGCGCCTTGCGCCCGGCTGGCCGGGGCAAAGGCGACGAACGCACAACTCACCATCAACGCGGAAAGGCGCAGCAGCATGGGTGGGTGGGTCCGGGTCAGCGGGCGGGGGCTTCGGCTGCGGCATTGCGCAGGAAGCCCGACGGCACACCCGGGGCGGAACTGCCGCCGAACTTCTTGTGCACCGACAGGTACTCGTCGAGGCGCGCATCGCGGATCAGCTGGCCGTTCAGCCGCACCGGTTCGGTGTCTTGCGCGACGCTGACGGCACGCAGCGGCGAGGGGGCCGTTGCCACGGCGGTGGCACTGCCGGTCTGCGCAACGGTCGCCGGGCTGCCGCCGAACGGCAACGACCCGGGCACCGACGTGGCCACCAACGCGCCGGCAACGACCACGAACCCGGCGGCGACTGCCACCGGCGTGCGCCAGGCGCGGCGCGCACCGCCCATGGCCGCGACGGCGGCCGGGGCCAGCGGCAGTTCGACAGGTGCCGGCAACTCGGCCGGGGCCAGCACCACCGGCTCATCGGCCAGGCGCGCGCGCAGGCGGGCGAGGAAGGCGCAATCACGATCGACCGGCGACGCCAAGTCATCGGAACGCATCACGTCGCCGATCAACGCATAGGCGTGCCAG
Source organism: Rhizobacter sp. P5_C2 (assembly GCF_054049715.1). Lineage (NCBI taxonomy): Bacteria > Pseudomonadati > Pseudomonadota > Betaproteobacteria > Burkholderiales > Sphaerotilaceae > Rhizobacter > Rhizobacter sp. P5_C2. The sequence continues at coordinate 54,597 of NZ_JBFULV010000024.1, forward strand.
TTGGCGCGGGCCTGCGGATCCTCTCGCCATTGCGCGCACACGCGTGCGCCGGCTTCGGATCCGAGTTCCCCGTCGACCAGGGCCGACAAACCCTCCATCGACGCACTGCCTTCAGACGACTGTGACATTTCCAGCTCCAGCATTCATGTTCAGCAAGTGGCTCGACCGCATCACCAGCGATCGCCTTCCCGGGTGTCCAGCAAGGGACGCAGTTTCAGCGCAATCGCCTCGCGCGCACGGAAAATGCGCGATCTGACGGTGCCGATCGGGCAATTCATCACTTCGGCGATCTCTTCGTAGCTCAAGCCCTCGATTTCGCGCAGCGTGATCGCCTGGCGAAGATCTTCAGACAGCGCATCGATCGAAGCGTTCACTGTGGCCGCGATTTCTTTCGATGCCAGCAAGGCTTCGGGCGTTTCGCCGTCTGTTAGTTCATTTTCGACGCGGGAAGTTTCGTCGTCGTCGTCCCGCGAGGCGCGTGCGGATTCCGTCACGATCGGGTCGCGCTTCATCTCGACCAGCGCCTTCTTGGCGGCATTGACCGCAATCCGGTACAGCCAGGTGTAGAACGCGCTCTCGCCGCGGAACTGCGGAATCGCCCGGTAGGCCCGGATGAAGGTCTCCTGGGCGATGTCCTGCACCAGGTCGGTGTCCCGCACCATGCGGCCGATCAGCCGTTCGATGCGGCGCTGGTACTTGACGACCAGCATCTCGAACGCCTTCACGTCGCCGCGCTTGATGCGTTCGATCAGCGGCGCGTCTGCGTCCGGGGTGGTCATGCTCATGGCCGGCCGTCCTGGCCGAAGGTCTCAGGCATCGCCGCGGACCGCGCCGTGAACAAGGTGCTGCGCAGGTGGTGCCAGTCGTGCTCGAGTCCCGACCGTTGCACCGGCAACCAGCATGCAGCCGACGGATGGTGCGCCACATGATCCGGCACGAAATGCAGCAGCAGCCAGCGGCCACCGTCGATGGCGACCTGCAAAGACCCGGGCGAGGGTTCCCCGCCGGCATGGGTCAGGTGCCACTGGCCGCCATCCCAGCGCAGCACGAAGCCCGGCAGCCGTGCAAGGGAAAGCAGCGACGCCGTGGCGGCCATGCAGGTCAGCAGCAGAAAGCCGGCCGCCACCGTCAGCAACGGCCGCTCGGTGGTCATCCACCACGCGAGCGCACTGCCCCAGACGACCATCCCCGACACGGCGAGGCCGCCGCGCCAGGCGCCGAAGCGGGAGACGGTGAGCTGGAACTCGGCTGGCGCGTGCATGCCGGGCGCGGATCGGGCCGGTCAGACGCGCTTGAAGACCAAGGTGCCGTTCGTGCCGCCGAATCCGAAGTTGTTCTTCACCGCGTACTCCATCTTCAGGTCGCGCGCCGTGTTGGCGCAGTAGTCCAGGTCGCACTCGGGATCCTGGTTGAAGATGTTGATCGTCGGCGGCACCACCTGGTGGTGCAACGCGAGCGTCGTGAACACCGACTCGATGCCGCCGGCGCCGCCCAGCAGGTGGCCGGTCATCGACTTCGTCGAGCTGACGACCATCTTCTTCGCATGGTCGCCGTAGGCCAGCTTGATCGCGTTGCTCTCGTTCACGTCGCCGAGCGGCGTGGACGTGCCGTGCGCGTTCAGGTACTGGATCTGGTCGGGGTTGAGGCCGGCATTGCGCAGCGCCGCCTTCATCGAGCGCTTGGGCCCATCGACGTTCGGCGCCGTCATGTGGAACGCATCCGCGCCCATCCCGAAGCCGACCAGCTCGGCATAGATCTTCGCGCCGCGCTTCTTCGCATGCTCGTATTCCTCGAGCACCACGACGCCCGCGCCTTCGCCGAGCACGAAGCCGTCGCGGTCCTTGTCCCAGGGACGCGAGGCCGTGGCCGGATCGTCGTTGCGCGTCGACAGCGCGCGCGCCGCAGCGAACCCGCCGATGCCCAGCGGCGACACCGTCGATTCGGCGCCGCCGGCGACCATCACGTCGGCATCACCGTACTCGATCATGCGACCGGCTTCGCCGATGCAGTGCAGACCGGTGGTGCAGGCGGTGACGATCGCGAGGTTCGGCCCCTGGAAGCCGAACTTGATCGACACGTGGCCCGAGATCATGTTGATGATCGACGCCGGCACGAAGAACGGCGACACGCGGCGCGGACCGCGTTCGACCAGCTCGGCATGGGTTTCCTCGATCATCGGCAAGCCGCCGATGCCCGAGCCGACCAGGCAGCCGATGCGCTCGGCTTCATCTTCGCTCAGCGCATCGCCGGTGGGCAGGCCCGAATCCTTCACCGCCTGCATCGATGCAGCCAGGCCGTAATGGATGAAGGTGTCCATGTGCCGGGCCTCCTTGGCGGGGAAGTAATCCTCCACCTTGAAGCCCTTCACTTCGCCTGCGAAATGGCAGGCGAACGGCGACGCATCGAACTTGGTGATGGTCGCGATGCCGGAACGCCCGGCCACGATGTTGGCCCACCCCTCGGCCACCGTGTTACCCACGGGACTGATGAGGCCGAGCCCGGTGACGACGACGCGGCGACGGCTCATGCGATGCTGCTCAGTTGGGAATGAAGGCTCAGGCCTTCTGGTGCTTGACGGCGTAGTCGATCGCCAGCTGCACGGTGGTGATCTTCTCGGCTTCTTCGTCGGGGATCTCGATGCCGAACTCGTCTTCGAGGGCCATCACCAGTTCCACGGTGTCGAGCGAATCAGCGCCCAGGTCTGCCACGAAAGCCTTCTCGTTGGACACATCGGCTTCCGGAACGCCCAGTTGTTCGGCGATGATTTTCTTCACACGTGCTTCGATATCGCTCATGACTCCTCCAGGAGGGTTTGCTGAAACAGCCCGAGATTCTAAGGCTTGCAGGGTGTCGGCTCTAAGTCAGGCCAACACGCTGAAATCCAGGTTCCGGTCGGGCCCTTCCGGTGTGTGGGGAAACGCGTTCGACGCAGTTCGGCGTCGTTGGCGTCAATTCATGAACATGCCGCCATTGACATGCAACTCCGTGCCGGTGATGTAGCTGGCCTGGGCCGACGCCAGGAAGGTCACCGCATGCGCAATGTCGCTCGCCTGGCCGAGTCGGCCAAGCGGAATCTGTGCCATCAGCGCGGTGGTCTGCTGTTCGGAGAGCTCGCTCGTCATGTCGGTCTGGATGAAGCCCGGCGCGACGCAGTTGACGGTGATGCCGCGGCTGCCGAGTTCGCGCGCCAGCGCGCGCGTCATGCCGGCGACGCCGGCCTTCGAGGCCGCGTAGTTGGCCTGGCCAGCATTGCCGCTCGCGCCGACGACCGACGTGATGTTGATGATGCGGCCGAAGCGCTGCTTCATCATCGGGCGGATGACCGCGCGGCTGACGCGGAACACCGCCTTCAGGTTGGTGTCGATCACCGCATCCCAGTCGTCGTCCTTCATGCGCATCGACAAGGTGTCGCGCGTGATGCCGGCGTTGTTGACGAGGATCTGCAGGCCGCCGTGCTCCTTGACGATCGCGTCGATCGCCGTCTCGATGCCGGGGCCGTCGTTGACGTTCAGGCACAGGCCGCGGCTGCCGGGGAAGGCGGCCAGCGCCGCGCCGATCGCGTCGGCGCCGGCCTGGGTCGTCGCGGTGCCGATCACCTTGGCACCTTGGGTTGCCAGCGACAGCGCGATGGCGCGACCGATGCCACGCGAAGCGCCGGTCACCAGGGCGACCTGCCCCGCCAGCGTCGAACCATTGTGGGATTCACTCATGCCAACAGGCCTTTCGCTTCCAGCAGCGTGGCCGGATCGTGGATCGCGGCCGTGACCGCATCGGCGTCGATGCGGCGGATCGTGCTGGCCAGGACCTTGCCCGGCCCGCACTCGAAGATGTGGCGGATGCCGCGCGTGCGAATCGCCTGCACCACCTCGACCCAGCGCACCGGCCCGAAGGCCTGGCGCACCAGCGCGTCGCGGATGGCGTCGGGATCGTCCTGCACCGCGACATCGATGTTGTTGACGAGCGGGATGCGCGGTGCGTTCAGCGTCACGCCGGCCAGGCGCGCCTTCAACTGCTCGGCCGCCGGGCGCATCAGGCTCGAATGGAAAGGCGCCGACACCGACAACTGCAGCGCCCGCTTGGCGCCCTTGTCCTTCAGCAGGCTGCACGCGAATTCGACACCGGCCTTGGTGCCGGCGATCACGGTCTGCTTCGGGTCGTTGAAGTTGGCCGCCTCGACGATCTCGCCGGAGGCCACCGCGGCTTCGGCACAACCGGCGCGCACGACATCGGCATCGAGCCCGAGGATCGCTGCCATGCCGCCGGCACCGACCGGCACCGCCTGCTGCATGGCCTGCGCGCGAAAGCGCACCAGCGGCAGCGCATCGGACAGGCTGATGACGCCGGCCGCGACCAGCGCCGCGTACTCGCCCAGCGAGTGACCGGCCACCACCGCCGGCTGCAGCCCGGTCTCGGCGAGCCAGGCGCGCAGGCAGGCGACGCCCGCGGTCAGCATCACCGGCTGGGTGTTCTCGGTCAGGTCGAGCGCGTCCTTCGGGCCGGTGTGGATCAGCTGGCCCACATCGATGCCGAGGGCGGTCGACGCCTCGGCCAGCGTGTCGCGCACGGCCGCGTGGTCGCCCCAGGCGTCGAGCATGCCGACGGCTTGTGAACCCTGGCCGGGAAAGACGAATGCGAACGGAGTCATGTCAGCGCCTTGTAGTCGCGGCAACGCAGAGAAGAGGGAGAGATCGCGGACGGGCTGCTGGGCGCGTGCTCAGTAGTCGAACAGCACCGCGCCCCAGGTGAACCCGCCGCCGACGCCTTCGAGCATCACGGTGTCGCCGCGCTTCACCGTGCCGGCGCGCACCGCGACGTCGAGTGCCAGCGGGATCGAGGCGGCGGACGTGTTGCCGTGTTCGTCCACCGTCGCGATCAGCTTGTCCAGCGGCAGCTTCAGTTTCTTGGCCGTGCCCTGCATGATGCGGATGTTGGCCTGGTGCGGAATCAGCCAGTCGATGTCGGCCTCGGTGCGGCCGGCCTTCGCAAGCACCGAGCGCGCCACGTCTTCGAGCACGCCGACCGCCAGCTTGAAGACCGCCGGGCCGTCCATCTTCAGCAGCGGATCGCCGGTGACGTTGCCGCCGGACACCGAACCCGGCGTGCAGAGGATGTCGACATGGCGGCCATCCGCATGCAGCTCGCTCGCGAGGATGCCGGGCGTGTCGCTCGCCTCCAGCACCACGGCGCCGGCGCCATCGCCGAACAGCACGCAGGTGGTGCGGTCGTTGAAATCGAGCAGGCGCGAGAAGATCTCGGCACCGATCACCAGCGCCTTGCTGGCCGCACCGGTGCGGATCATCGAATCGGCCACCGTCAGCGCATAGACGAAGCCGGAGCACACCGCCTGCACATCGAAGGCCGCGCAGCCGGCGACGCCGAGCTTGCGCTGCACGATGGTGGCGGTCGACGGGAACACCATGTCGGGCGTCGAGGTGGCGACGATGATCAGGTCGATCTGCGACGCGGCGACACCGGCCGCTTCGAGGGCACGCTGCGCGGCCGGCAGGGCCAGGTCGCTGCACGGCACGTCGGGCTCGGCAAAGTGGCGCGCGCGGATGCCGGTGCGCGCGACGATCCACTCATCGGAAGTCTCGACACCCTTGGCGGCCAGTTCGACGGCCAGGGCTTCGTTGGTCAGGCGCTTCGGCGGCAGGTAACTGCCGGTGCCGGTGATGCGCGAATAGCGGGTCGCAGAGGGTTGGGTCATGCAGCGAGGGCGGCACCGTCGGGCGTTGCACCGCTTGCACTTGCAGGGGTGGGCAAGGCATGCAGCGAATCGCGAATCCGGTCGTGCACCCGATCCAGCAAGTGATTGCGGGCCGCATCATAAGCCCGATTCAAGGCCTGCTCGAACGCATAGGCATCGGACGATCCGTGCGCCTTGAACACCAGGCCGCGCAGGCCGAGCAGCGCGCCGCCGCTGTAGCGGCGGTGGTCGACACGGTGCTTGAAGTGGTTCAGCACCGGCAGCGCCACCAGCGCGGCCATCTTCGTGAAGATGTTGCGCGTGAATTCCTGCTTGATGAAGCTGGACAGCATCGACGCGAGGCCTTCGGCGGTCTTCAGCGCGACATTGCCGACAAAGCCGTCGCAGACGACGATGTCGGTCGTGCCCTTGAAGATGTCGTTGCCTTCGACATTGCCGTGGAAGTTGACGTGGCCGCCTTCGGCCGCGGCGCGCAGCAACTCGCCGGCGCGCTTGATCGTCTCGTTGCCCTTGATGACTTCCTCGCCGATGTTCAGCAGGCCGACGCTCGGGTTCTCCTTGCCGTCGACCGCCGCGACCAGCGCGCTGCCCATCACCGCGAACTGCAGCAGGTGTTCCGCGCTGCAGTCCACATTGGCACCGAGATCGAGCACGGTCGTGTAGCCGTCTTTCTGGTTGGGCATCACCGCGGCGATGGCGGGGCGGTCGATGCCCTCGAGCGTCTTCAGCAGGTAGCGCGCGACCGCCATCAGCGCACCGGTGTTGCCGGCGGACACACAGGCATGCGCGCGCGGCGCCTGGCCATCAGCACTCGGCTTCAGCTGCATCAGCGCCACGCGCAGCGACGAATCCTTCTTGCGACGCAGCGCCACCTCGACCGCGTCGTCCATCTCGACGACCTCGGTGGCTGCCACCAGATGGCAGCGCTCCCAGCCGGCGGCCGGCGCGAGCGCCTCGGCACGACCGACCATCACCACCTCGGCCAGCGGGTGGGCGGCCAGAAAGGCGCGGCAGGCGGGCAGCGTGACGGAGGGACCGTGGTCGCCGCCCATGCAGTCGACGGACAGGCGAATGACATCGGTCGCGGCGGGCGGCGACATCGGGTTCATGGACACAGGAGCGGCAGCGAACTCAGGCAGCAGCCGCCGAAGCAGCCACCGCCAGAAAGACAAACACCCGGCACTGCGGCGGGCCGCAGGCCGGGTCGGGGCAAGGTCTCGCAGGGTTCACGCATCATGCCTTGGCCGCGACAGGGCACGGACGGCGGAAGTGCGCGACAACCGACTCAGGCGTCAGCCTTGGTCTTCAGAACCTTGCGCCCACGGTAGAAACCGGTGGGGCTGATGTGGTGACGCAGGTGCGATTCGCCCGTGGTCGGCTCGATCGCGGTGCCCGGCGTGGCCAGGGCATTGTGCGCACGGTGCATGCCGCGCTTCGAGGGCGACTTCTTGTTTTGCTGAACGGCCATGAAAATTCTCCTTGAGCCAGTGGCTCGGTACACGTCCCGACACGCACATCCCGACATACACATTCAGGAGCCAGGCGGGGGGCGCTGAGGTCTCCAGAGATCTTCCGGGGACGCAATCAACGCTTTGACGAAAAAGCCTGCGATTCTAGCATGGGGGCCCAGCCCCGGATCAATTGGGCAGCTGGCCGCGCTTCAAGGCAGCGAGCGCCGCGAACGGGTGGGCCTCCTTCTCGGCCGCGACCTCCTCCTCGGAGACCGGCACCGCCAGCGGCTGCGGGCAGTGCTCGTGGCGCGGCACGATTGGCAGCGCCAGCAGCAACTCGTCTTCCACCAGCGTGAGCAGGTCCAGTTCGCGGGTCAGCGCCAGCACGTCGTGCTCGCTGTCGGCGTCGAGCGCCGCGGCGGCGTCCTCGCCGGCCACGAACTGGAAAGAACTCTCGATGGCCAGTGGCGCCGTCATCGCCGACAGGCAGCGTTGGCACTGCAAGGTCACTGTGGTCTCGGCTGTCAGATGCAGCCAGTTCTCGGCGGCGCCGCCGCGCGCTTCACGGCTCTCGCCCTGGGCCACCCAGGCGACATCGGCTCGGCTTTCGGGCAAGGTGCTCTGCTTCAGGCGCAGCAGCTCGACTTGCGGCCAGCGGCCTTCGAGCCGGACGGATTCCTGGGCGAATGCCTCGACTTCCAGGTGGCGGGGATCGGTGACTCGGGACTTCATCCGCCCAGTGTACGGGCGCGCGCGATGGGAGAATCCGCGGCATGACCCCACGCCCCTCGCTGATCCTCGGCTCGACCTCGCGCTACCGGCGAGAACTCCTCGAGCGCCTGCGGCTGCCGTTCGAGGTGCGCGCGCCCGACGTCGACGAAACGCCGCGGGACGGTGAAGCCCCGGCCGCGCTGGCGCTGCGGCTGGCCCTCGCGAAGGCCCACGCCGTCGCGGCCCAGGCGCCGAACGCGGTCGTGATCGGCTCCGACCAGGTGGCCGACCTCGACGGCACGCCGGTCGGCAAGCCCGGCAACCACGAGCGCGCGGTCGCGCAGCTGCGGTCGATGCGCGGCAAGTCGATCGTGTTCCAGACCGCCGTCGCCGTGGTGCATCGGCAGACCGGCTTCGAGGCCTCGGCGCTGGTGCCGGTGCGGGTGCGCTTCCGCGCGCTGTCGGATGACGAGATCGAGCACTACCTGCGCGCCGAGCAACCCTACGACTGCGCCGGCAGCGCCAAGTCCGAAGGGCTGGGCATCACGCTGCTGACCGCGATCGAATCCGACGATCCGACGGCCCTGATCGGCCTGCCGCTGATCCGTACCGGCGAGTTGCTTCGCCAGGCCGGCATCGACCCGCTGGCCGCCTGATCGATGGCGACGCCCGGTCAGCTTTTCCTGGTGCCCAACACGCTGGATTTCGGCGTGTCGGCCGACAGCGACCTGCGCGAAGTGCTGCCCGCCGGTGTGTTGCGCACGGCTGCGGCCCTGACCCACTGGGTCGCCGAGAACGCGAAGACGACACGTGCCTTCCTGAAGCGGGTGGATGCGATCCAGCCGCTCGCGCGGCCGCTGCAGGAGATCTCGATCGTCGAACTGCCGAGGCCGCCGAAGGGCCGCGACGCCGGCCCGCCGCCCGACCTGAAGTCGCTGCTCGCGCCGGCGATCGACGGACACGACATCGGGTTGATCTCGGAGGCCGGGCTGCCGGCCATTGCCGATCCGGGGTCCGACCTGGTGCGCGCCGCGCATGCGCTGGCTATCCGCGTCGTGCCGCTGTCCGGCCCGAGTTCGCTGCTGATGGCGCTGGGCGCGAGCGGGCTGAATGGGCAGAGCTTCGCGTTCGTCGGCTACGTGCCGGTGGATGCCACTCAACGCGCAAGCCGCTTGCGCGAGCTGGAATCGTTGTCGCGCAAGTTCCGGCAGACCCAGCTGATGATCGAGACGCCGTACCGGAATGCGTCGTTGCTGGCGGCCCTGCTCGCCACGCTGAACCCGGACACCCGCCTGTCGGTCAGCTGCGGGTTGACGCTGGCCGGCGCCTGGACGCGCAGCGACACGGTGGCCCGCTGGCGCAGCCAGCCGGCCGAGTTGCCGAACGACGTGCCGGCCGTGTTCTCGCTGCTGGCCGGTTGACCGGCCCTCAGCCCTGCGGCGTCGTGACCTTGGCGCCGAACAGCGCCGCGACCTTCTTCTTCGGCTTGATGTTCGGCGACAACCGGCCACCGGAGGTCGTCGGCGCGGCCGCAGTCTTGCTCTCCCAGGCCGCCTCACCGGTGGCGGTGGGCTCGTAGGGCTTGTCGAAGAACGGATCGGCCGGCGGGCGCGGCGGCGCGTAGCTTCGCTGCGGGCGGGCTTCGCGCGGCTCGCGAGATTCGCGCGGTTCGCTGGCTTCGCGCGATTCAGCCGGCGCATCGTCCCAGCTGCGGCGCGGCCGCTCGGCGCGGTCGGCCACACGCGGGCGCGCATCGTCCAGCTCGATGGGTTCGATCTCGATCTTCTTCTTGATCAACTTCTCGATGTCGGAGACCAGCCGGGCGTCATCGCGGGTGACCAGCGTCACGGCCAGGCCGGACGCGCCGGCGCGACCCGTGCGGCCGATGCGGTGCACATAGTCTTCGGCGTTGAACGGCACGTCGAAATTGAACACGGCCGGCAGGTCGGCGATGTCGAGGCCGCGGGCAGCCACGTCGGTGCAGACCAGCACATCGACCTCGCCACGCTTGAAGGCCTCGAGGGCCTTCAGGCGCTCGTCCTGGGACTTGTCGCCATGCAGCGCGTTGGTCTTCAGGCCTTCGCGTTCGAGCGAGCGCGCGAGGCGGGCGCAGCCGAGCTTGGAGTTGACGAACACGATCGCCTGCTTCAGCGCGCGTTCGGTCAGGATCTTGCGGATGGCGGCGCGCTTGTCGTCGGACGACACGCTGTAGAAGCGCTGCTCCACGTTCGTCGCCGTCGCGTTCGGGCGGGCCACCTCGACGAGGATCGGATCCTGCAGGTAGCTCTCGGCCAGCTTCTTGATCTCGGTCGAGAAGGTCGCCGAGAACAGCAGCGTCTGGCGCTGTTTCGGCAGGTAGCTCAGGATGCGCTGCAGGTCGGGCAGGAAGCCGATGTCGAGCATGCGGTCGGCCTCGTCGAGCACGACGTACTCGACCTGGTTCAGCACCGCGTTCTTCGCCTCGATGTGGTCGAGCAGGCGCCCCGGCGTGGCGATCAGCACCTCGACGCCGGCCTTCAGCTCGAGCGTCTGCGGCTTCATGTCGATGCCGCCGAAGACGACGGCCGCGCGCAGCTTGGTGTGCTTGGAATACGTCTTGATGTTTTTCGCGACCTGGTCGGCCAGCTCGCGGGTGGGCGCGAGAACCAGCGCACGCACCGGATGCCGTGCCGGCGACATGCTGGCGTTCTCGTGGCGCAGCATCTTGTGCAGCAGCGGCAGCGAGAAGGCGGCCGTCTTGCCGGTGCCGGTCTGGGCGGCGCCCATCACGTCGCGGCCGGCCAGGACGATCGGGATCGCCTTGGCCTGGATGGGGGTCATCTGCGTGTAGCCCGACTCGGCAATGGCTTTTTCAAGCACGGGCGCCAGACCCAGGGCCGAGAATTCCATCACGGCCGGTACGGCTGCAGGGTCGGCAGCGGTGGATTCGAGGTCGGTGATGGACACGTCAGCTGGGGAAGAGATCATCCACGGATTATCCTCCGGACTGCGTGCAGCTCTTTTCCGGAGAAATTCGGGGGTCGCAAAAGCCCTGCGATCAGGCATATAGAATCTGCGTTCAACCCATGAACGCACCCCCTCCCCCCTCCGATCTCGATGCCGGCACGCAGCAAGGGCACATGGAGCTGTTGCGCCTGCTCGAAAGCCATCCGGAGTTCTCGCAGCGCCAGTTGGCAGCGGCGATGGGCGTGAGCGTGGGAAAGACCCACTACCTGCTCAAGGCCCTGTTGAAAAAAGGGTGGGTGAAGGCCAAGAACTTCCAACGCAGCGACCACAAGCTCGGTTATCTGTATGTCCTCACACCCAGCGGCGTGAACAGCCGATTGCAGCTGACACGCTCGTTCCTGGCTCACAAGGAAGCCGAGTACGAAGCGCTGCGCATGCAGATCAAGCTGTTGCGCGACGAACTCACCGCGCAGGCGGACGCCGCGGGGACCCAACCTCAATCTCGCAAAAGCACAGGAGCACATCCTTGAAGGCAGTCATCCTCGCCGGCGGACTCGGAACGCGCATTTCGGAAGAAACGCACCTGAAGCCCAAGCCCATGGTGGAGGTCGGCGGCAAGCCGATCCTGTGGCACATCATGAAGATCTACTCGGCGCACGGCATCAATGACTTCGTCATCTGCTGCGGCTACAAGGGCTACGTCATCAAGGAGTACTTCGCCAACTACTTCCTTCACATGTCCGATGTCACGTTCGACATGGAAAAGAATGCGATGCACGTGCACCAGCGCAAGGCCGAGCCGTGGCGCGTGACGCTGGTCGACACCGGCGACGAGACGATGACTGGTGGCCGACTGGGCCGCGTCGCTGAGCATGTGCGCGGCGAAGAGGCTTTCTGCTTCACCTATGGCGACGGTGTGGCCGACATCGATATCGGCAAACTGGTGGCCTTCCATCGCACGCACGGCAAGCAGGCGACGGTCACGGCGGTCCAGCCGGCAGGCCGATACGGTGCGCTCTCGATTGAAGGATCAACCGTCCGAGGCTTCATCGAGAAGCCGCGCGGCGACGGCGGCTGGATCAACGGTGGCTTCTTCGTGCTGTCCCCTTCGTGCATCGAACACATCGCCGGTGATGAAACCGTCTGGGAGGCCGAGCCGCTCACACGCCTTGCCGAAAGCGGCCAACTGAAGGCCTTCGAGCACAGCGGTTTCTGGCAGCCGATGGACACGCTGCGCGACAAGACCCACCTTGAGCAGCTCTGGGCCGCAGGCAAGGCCCCATGGAAGGTGTGGAAGTGAGTCCCTCGTTCTGGCGCGACCGGTCGGTCTTCTTGACCGGGCACACGGGTTTCAAGGGCGGTTGGCTGGCCCTGTGGCTGACCAGCCTGGGCGCCCGGGTGCATGGCTATGCATTGCAGCCGCCGACCGATCCCGATTTCTTCAGCGTGGCACGTGTAGCCGACGGTTTGGCCAGCCACACCATTGGCGACATCCGCGACGCCGACACGCTCGCGAAGGCGCTGCGCAATGCCGAGCCGGACATCGTGCTGCACCTGGCCGCCCAACCGCTCGTGCGCGCGTCGTACCGCGAGCCGGTCGAGACCTATGCGGTCAACGTGATGGGCACCGTCCACCTGCTGGAGGCCGTGCGCTCCTGCAAGACCGTGAAAGCGGTGGTCAACGTGACGACCGACAAGTGCTACGAAAACAAGGAGTGGGTCTGGGGCTACCGTGAGTCGGAACCGATGGGCGGCCACGACCCCTATTCCAACAGCAAGGGTTGCGCCGAACTCGTCACCTCCGCCTACCGCGCCTCCTTCCTCGCTACTGCCGGGGTGGCGCTCGGTAGCGCGCGCGCCGGCAACGTGATCGGCGGCGGCGACTGGGCCGGCGATCGGCTGATCCCGGACTTCTTCCGTTCCGCCCAGGCCGGCCGCGCGCTCGAGGTGCGCTTTCCCGACGCGACGCGGCCCTGGCAGCATGTGCTCGAGCCGTTGTCGGGCTACCTCGCATTGGCAGAGCACTTGGTCACGCACGGCCAGGCGTTTGCCGAGCCGTGGAATTTCGGCCCGGGCGAGGAGGATGCGAAGCCCGTGCGCTGGCTGCTCGACCACCTGACCGCGCAGATGCCCGGCACGCAATGGCACCAGCCGGGCGGCGAGCAGTTGCACGAAGCAGGCTTCCTGAAGCTCGACAGCAGCAAGGCGCGCGCGCGACTGCAATGGGCCCCGCGCTGGACCCTGCCCGAAGCGCTGCGCCGGACGGTGGACTGGCATCTCGCGTGGACGGCCGGCCGCGACATGCGAGGCTTCAGCCTCGAACAGATCGCCGAGCACCAGGCGCGCACGCCGTCCTGAGACCTGCGCATGGCGAGATTCACGTTGACCCACACGCCGCTGGCGGGCCTGGTGCTCGTCGAGCGGCAGCGCGCGCAAGATGCGCGCGGCTTCTTCAGCCGCTTCTTCTGTGCCGACGAGCTGGCCGAGGCAGGCTTCAGGATGCCGATCGCGCAGATCAACCACACGTTCACGGCTCGCAAGGGCGCGGTACGTGGCCTGCACTTCCAGCACCCGCCACACGCCGAGGACAAGTTCATCAGTTGCCTGCGTGGCGAGATCTTCGACGTCGCGGTCGACCTGCGCCGCGGCTCGCCGACCTTCCTGCAGTGGCACGCCGAGATCCTGTCGGCCGGCAACGCGCGCAGCCTGCTGGTACCGCAGGGCTTCGCACATGGTTTCCAGACCCTGAGCGACGACTGCGAGCTGATCTACCTGCACTCCCGGCCCTACGCCGCGGCCGCGGAGGCCGCATTGAACGTTCGCGATCCTCGGCTCGCGATCGATTGGCCGCTGCCGTTCACGGACCTGTCCGATCGCGACGCCAACCACCCGCTCATCACCTCCGAATTCACCGGGATCTGACGATGAAATGCCGCCATTGCCAAGCAGCCGTCACGCTGCAGTTCATTGACCTCGAGACCTCGCCACCGTCGAACTCGTACGTCACCGCGGCCGCCCTGCGCGGCCCCGAGAAGTGGTATCCGCTGCGCGTGTACACCTGCACCAATTGCTGGCTGGTGCAGACCGAGGACTACGCCCACTTCTCCGAGATGTTTTCGAGCGACTATGCGTACTTCAGCTCGTTCTCGACCAGCTGGCTCAAGCATGCCGACGAGTACGTCGCTGCCATGGCACAGCGTTTCGAGCTCGGTGCGCAATCGCACGTGATCGAGGTCGCCTCCAACGACGGCTACCTGCTGCAGTACGTGAAGCAGCGCGGCATTCCCTGCCTCGGCGTCGAACCGACCGCGAGCACGGCGGCCGCGGCACGCGAGAAGGGCATCGAGGTGCTGGAAGAATTCTTCGGCGTCGCGCTCGCCGACCGGCTCGTCGCGCAGGGGCGCTCGGCCGACCTCACGGCGGCGAACAACGTCCTGGCCCACGTGCCGGACATCAACGACTTCGTGGCGGGCTTCGCTCGCGTGCTGAAGGCCGACGGGGTGTCGACCTTCGAGTTTCCGCACCTGATGCGGCTGGTCGAGCAGTGCCAGTTCGACACGATCTATCACGAGCACTTCTCCTACCTCTCGTTGACGGCCGTCGATACCATCTTCGCCAGAAACGGGCTGCAGGTGTTCGACGTACAGGAACTGCCGACGCACGGCGGCAGCCTGCGGGTGTTTGCACAGCGGGCCGACACCGGCCGCCGCGAACGCACGGCGGCGCTGTCGGCGCTGCTTGAACGCGAGAGCGGCGCGGGCGTTGCATCGGCCGCGTACTACGCCGGTTTCCAGGAGCGCGCCAACACGATCAAAGACGACTTGATGAGCTTTCTCATCCAGGCCAAGCGTGATGGTAAGCGCGTCGCCGCATACGGCGCCGCCGCCAAGGGAAACACGCTGCTGAACTATGCCGGCGTGCGCTCAAATCTGCTGCCCTGGGTCGTCGATCGCAACCCGGCCAAGCAAAGCAAGCATCTGCCGGGTAGTCGCATTGCCATCGTCGATGAGGACCGCCTGAAGCAGGAGCGACCGAACTACGTGCTAGTTCTACCTTGGAACTTACGCGGTGAGGTGATGGAGCAACTCGCTTACATCCGCGAGTGGGGTGGCAGGTTTGTCACTGCTGTGCCGAAGTTGCACGTCGAATGAAGATCGCACTCACAGGCGCGACTGGATTCGTAGGCCGCCATACGGTACAGGCATTGGCTCGTTGCAGCGACGTGGAGGTCGTCGCGACGGCCCGCAGCGCCGAGCGCCCTGCGCACCTGCCTTCGCATGTACGTTACGTCGCGCTCGATCTCGCTACCACCGGACTCAACGCGTTCGAACTACTCGGCCGACCGGACACGCTAGTCCATCTCGCCTGGAGCGGCTTGCCGAACTATCGCTCTCTGCATCACTTCGAGTCCGAACTGCCGCGCCAGTACAGCTTCCTGCGCACGATGCTCGACGCCGGCCTGGGCTCGCTTCTGGTGACCGGCACATGCTATGAGTACGGCATGAGCTCCGGCGAGCTTGCCGAGAGCGTGGTTGCCCCACCTGCCAATCCCTATGCGCACGCCAAGGGCGTGTTGCATCAGCAACTCGAGTTCCTGCGCGCATCGCAGCCCTTCGCGCTGACTTGGGCACGGCTGTTCTACATGCATGGTGAGGGTCAGTTCGCAACCTCGCTGGTGCCGCAGTTGGCAGCAGCCGTCGCGCGCGGCGACGTTTCCTTCCCGATGTCGCGCGGCGAGCAGCTGCGCGACTACCTGCCGGTGGAAACCGTGGCCAGTTGCCTCGCCGAACTGGCAGTCCGCTGCCCGGGGGCAGGCACCATCAACGTCTGCTCAGGACAGCCAATCTCGGTGCGCGCGTTCGTCGAGCAGCTGTTGGAGCGCAACGGTTGGCGCATTGCGCTCGACCTCGGCAAGTATCCAGTTCCTGACTACGAACCGCTCGCCTTCTGGGGCTGCTCGCGCCGGCTGCACGAGTTGCTGGGCACGACGACGGCGGAGGTCTAAGTATGTCGCTCGTGAGGCGCAACATCATCGCCAACCTCGTTGGTGGCGCGTGGATCGCCGCTCTCACGATCGCCATTACACCGCTGCAGGTGAATCTGCTCGGCATCGAGGCCTATGGTGTCGTCGCTTTCATCAGTACGCTGCAGATCGCGTTCACCGCCTTCGACCTCGGGCTCGCAAGCACACTGACCCGCGAGCTCGCCGCCGATCCCACCCCCGGCAAGACGGGCAGCGATGGCCTGATGCGCACGGCGGGAACGATCTACTGGGCCTCGGCGGTCGTGATCGGCATTGCCCTTGCGTCGGCCGCCGGCCCCATCGCAGCTCACTGGTTCAAGGTCGGCTCGCTCGGCACCGCGACGATCGAGCAGAGCGTGCGAGTCATTGCGCTGTACCTTGCGCTGCGCTGGCCGGTCGCCATGTACGCCGGCCTCCTGGCCGGCCTGCAGCGCATGGACATACTGAACGGCGTCAAGGCGGCCGCAGCGTCGCTGCGTCTGGCAGGCGGCATCCTTGTCCTTCTGCAGTGGCACAGCCTCGAGGCGTTCCTTGGCTGGACCGCGCTGAGCGCGGTGATCGAGGTGATCGCGTACGTGATCGTCTGCCGCCGCGTCCACCCGACGATGCCGCTGGGCGGAGCGATTTCGCGCGATACCATCCGCCGTGTGTGGCGCTTCTCAGCCAGTATGAACGTGCTAACACTGCTGGCAGTTTTCATCGTCCAGCTCGATCGGCTACTCATCAGCAAGATGCTGCCCCTCGAGGCACTCGGCTACTACAACCTCGCGTACACGGCAGCTTCCACAGTCGCCTTTGTGGTGGGCGCCATCGGCTCGGCGGCTCTGCCGTCGTTCGCCGCAGTCCAGGGCCGCAGTGCGCCAGGCGAGTTGTTGGAACGCTACCGCGTGGCCGATCGTGCGATGCTGTCGCTGGTCGGCGTCGTCGCCTTTGCCCTGCTCTTTCACGGCAAACTGATCCTCGGGTGGTGGATCAATCCGGCCGCAGCTGCTGCCGCGCAGACGTCGCTGGCATTGCTGGTCGTGGGCTTCTGGATCGGCGCGGCGATCAACAACGTCTACAACGTGGCTGTGGCCTGCGGGGTTCCTGGCCGCCATCTTCGAGTCAACATCCTGACCATCGCGCCCTATGCTGCGGTCATGTACTTCCTGATCGGCCGCTACGGCGCGACGGGAGCGGCACTCGCATGGGTGCTGCTGAACCTCGCCTACGCAGTGCTGCTGGTACCAGCGATCCATCACCGCGTACTGCAAACATCGACCCGCCGCTGGCTCCTCCGCACGGTGCTTCCTTTCATCGTGCTGGGTGTCGCCTCGTTCGGCGTACCAGCGCTCATCGCCGAGAGTGTCTCTATTTATGCTGGAAGGATCGGGCAGGCGGTCGCGCTGTGCGTTGGCGTGCTCGTGTACGGCGTCGCCACCTTCCTCCTTTTCATGGCGCGACCTACCGACGCAGCCAGCCTACGCATGCTCCTGACGCGACCGCGAGCCCGTGGCGATGCTCAGCGTGCCACGAGCACCAACCCCGACCGAGAACAACAAGGCACAACAATATGAGCAAGACCGACGCCACTCTCACCCCTCCCCCGTGCCCGAAGTGCGCTCAAGCGTCACGCCTCGTGTATCAGGCGCGCGACTACAACCGGCGGCTCACCGACGAAGTTTTCCACTACTACCGCTGTAACGCCTGCGAGTTCATCTTCCTAGCTCCGATCCCGGCCGATCTGGGTCGCTACTACCCGAAGAGCTATTACGAGTTGCCGCGCAGCATCGACGAACATGATGCGCTAGCGCGTCGCCTGCAGACGTGGAAACTCGACGTGGTCAAGCGCTACGCGTCCGGCGGCAAGCTCCTGGAGATCGGGCCCGCCTACGGGCTCTTCTCTCATCTCGCCAAGCAGGCAGGCTTCGACGTCACGGTCATCGAGATGGACACACGCTGTTGCGAGTATCTGCGTGACACAGTGGGCGTGAAGGTCATTGAGAGCGATGACACGCTCGGATCACTCCAACGTCTGCCCAAGTTCGATGTCATCGTGCTGTGGCAGGTCATCGAACATCTGCCTGACCCCTGGCGTGTGCTGAACGCGGTCGCCGAGCGCCTGGCACCCAACGGTGTGCTAGTCCTCGATACGCCGAACCCCGACGCTTTCCAGTTTCGCGTGCTGCGCCGCTATTGGTCGCACCTGGACGCACCGCGCCATGTCACGCTGATCCCGGCGCGCCTGCTGGTAGAGCATGCCGCCGGTATTGGTCTTAAACCGCTGCTGCTCACTGCCGCTGACACTGGTGCCAACGGTTGGAACGGCTTCGGCTGGGCGCATAGCTTTAAAAACCTCTTCGGCGAGACGCCTCTCGGCAACGCGATGCACTTCCTCGGCCGCGCCCTGGCGAAGTTGCTGATTCCGATCGAACGCACCGGCTGGCGCGGCAGCAGCTACACGGCTGCCTTCCGCAAGGAGAGTGCGCAATGAAATTCTCGGTGCTGCTGCCTACCCGCAACCGTCTCGAATATCTGCGCCACGCGGTAGAGACCGTGCGCCGGCAGGATCACGACGACTGGGAAATCGTCGTCTCCGACAACTGCTCCGAGGAAGACATCGCTGGCTACGTCCGGTCGATTGCCGACCCACGCATCAAGTACGTGCGCACCGACAGTTTCGTTCCCGTCACCGACAACTGGAACAACGCGCTCGCCCACAGCAGCGGCGACTGGGTTGTCATGCTCGGCGACGACGATGGTCTGATGCCAGGCTACTTCGCCACTCTGTTGCGCGCCCTTGATCGCTTTCCTGAGCCCGACTTTGTGTACACGAGCGCGCTCTACTATGCGTATCCCGGCGTGATGCCCGACGCGCCCGACGGCTTCCTGAGACGCGACCACAGCAGCACGTTCGCCGAGACGGAGCCGTTCTGGCTCGACATCCGCCGGGCCGAGGCGATCGCCCGCGGGTACCTGGACTTCCGCATGCCCGTAGGCTCCAATATGCAGTTCTCGCTGATCAGCCGCAAAATGATTGGGGAACTATCGAAGCAGGGACCGTTCTTCCGGTCTCCATATCCCGACTTCTTTGCGACACCGGCGCTGTTCCTCAAGTCGACCCGCATCCTCATTTACCCGCAACCGCTGGTGCTGATCGGCATCACTCCGAAGTCGTATGGCTTCTTCCACTTCAACAATCGCGCCGACGACGGCGTAAAGTTTCTGAAGAACAACGACCAGCTTGCCGATGTGTCCAACGTCAAGGCCGTGCTCCTGCCGGGAACCTCGTACTACGACTCGTGGCTGATGGCGATGGAGGCACTGCGCACGAGCCATGCGGCGGCACATGGCCTGCGGCCAAACTACCGCCGCTACCGTCTTTTGCAGATCGCCAACGGGTACAAGAAGTGCTACTTCGACCGCGTGCTGAGCGAGGCTGACTTGGCCCCGCTGTGCGCCAGAATGACCATTGCGGAGAAAGCGTACGGCCTTGCGCTGCATATCGGCTTCGGCCTGCTACGCCTGGCGCCCGCGGGGCTCGCCAGCCGCCTCATCATGCGGCTGCGGCGACTCATTGGGCACAACGTGATCCGCAACGAGGCAGTGACGGGTCGCCGCTTCGCCAACCTCATCGAAGTTTTCGAGTCGATGGAATCGACTCCGCGGACCCAGCCCTGACGTCGCTATGGCAGCCGCCACATACGCCATCTTCTTGCCGGTGCGCAATGGCGGCGAGCACATCCGGCTCGCCATCGATAGCGTGTGCGCGCAAACATTCGCCGACTGGCGTCTGGTGATCTTGGAGAATGGCAGCACCGACGACACCCTCGCTCAGGCGCGCGCCCATGACGACCCACGCATTTCCGTCGTGCCCGCGGAGCAGGCACTGGGCATCGTGGGCAACTGGCAGCGTGTCGCGGAATTGCTGCGAAGCGGGCATGTGACAGCGGAGTTCGCCACGCTGATCGGACACGACGACCTCCTCTACCCGGACTTCCTGGCAACGATCGAACGACTGCGGACCGAGCAGCCGACGGCGGGCCTCTATCAGACCGGCTTCGACCTGATCGACCAACACGGGCAGTTGATCCGGCCCTGCAAGCCGGTGCCTGTGCTCGAGACCGCTGCCGACTTCCTGTCCTCGCGCGGCTGGGGCTTGCGTGATTCATTCGGTACCGGCTACGTGTTCCGGGTGTCGGATTACCTGCGTGTCGGCGGAATCCCCGACCTGCCCCTGCTGATGTTCTCCGACGACCTGCTGTTCGCGAGACTGGGCCAGCAAGGCGGCAAGGCCTGCGCCGAAGAAGTAGCCTGCGCTTACCGCCTGCACCGGGGCAGCACCTCGGCGTCGCTGTCTGCCGGCCGCCTGAGCGCGCTGGCGGAAGCGTTGCAGCGCTTTCTTGGCCATGTCGAGAACGACTTCCCGGCGTACTGGACCAGTTCCCGAGGAAAGGCTGCCGTCGCCTGCCTGATCGCGCGCGAAGCGCTGATCTTCCGCTCGCCGCTGCTGCGCTGGGCCCTGTCGCCGGCCGCCAACCAGGCGGTGGCCGCGCTGCACCACGAGTACGGCCGCTGCGCGAACGGCGTCGTTCCGGGCCAGTGGCTCGGTACGAACTTCGTGACACGCGAGGTCTACACCGCGGTGCGAACCGTTTTTCTCCTCCTCTCGCTGCTGCTCGAGCGAGTGCGTCGGAAATGAATCTCGCACCTGCCGCTCCGGGCGCCGTCGGCCGCCCGCTGAGCGTCACGACGCTGATCGCGACCGCTGCCGCGACGGGACTGCTGCTGATCCTGATGCAGCCCGACAACCTGGCCCTGCTGCTGTGCGACCTGGCAATCGTGACGCTGCTTGCCGTCAATTTCACGGCAATCTACACACTGCGAACCTACCTCTTCTCTTCCGGGTTCTGGACGGCGCTGTTCTTCGGTTTCTACTTCGTGCTGAAGTCCACCCAGTACTTCGACGAAGCGGAGAACCCCTGGATCATCTCGGCGCTGCTCCAATGTTCGCTGTTCCTGGTGTTCTTCAATGCCGGCTACCTGCTGAGTTCGCACGGACAGCGTCCGCAGCCGGCGCCTGAGCACTTCACGGTGAAGAATAGCCGCCGCCTAGCCCTCGCCTGCACGGTCGTCTTCATCGCGAGCAAGGTACTGAACTACTTGGCTGTCGTAGCCATCCTGCCGGGGGGCTATAACCAGCTCGAGCTGTCGCAGAGCACCCAGAACCAGGGCATGGCCTACATCTTCCGTGCCTTCTCGATCGGGCAACTGGCGCTGCTGATGCTGATGGCCTTCTACTTCATCCACCGGCGCCACGGGGCCTACCTGCTGGCCTGCATCCTCATCTACCTGCTCGAAGCCGCCAGCAGCGCGAGCCGCGGGGGACTGATCATCCTGATCCTGAGCTTGTTCTACCTGTACGACAAGCACGTCAAGCGCGTTTCGCCCCTGTGGCTGGTCGTGATCGCGCCAGTGCTGATCTTCATCGTGTCGTTCTTCGGCTACGTGCGCAGCATCGAGATCGGCAGCACCTCCGTCTACCTCGACGCGCTGAGCTACTTCATCGACGACTCGGAAATCATCTGGCGCCTGTTCATGGGCCGACTGGACCTGCTGCCCACGATCGCGAATGCCTTGTTCGCGCATGCCCGGGGCGAGCTGCAGCAGTTGTGGGGCTCCAGCTACGTCGGCATCTTCACGCACTTCATCCCGCGCAACCTGTGGCCCGACAAGCCTCCGTTGACGGCCGCCTACATGACAGCCGTCGTGCTGCCCGGCAACTTCGAGGCTGGTGTCCTCGTCTATCCGTCCATGGCTCTCGAGGGGTTCCTGAACTTCGGATACGCAGGGATCGCGATGTCGGCGTCGTTCGCCGGCTACCTCTCCTACCGCTACGACCGCTGGATGATCAGCCGTCGCCTGGGCTCCACCTTCTTCTACCTCGCCTTCTTCACCTTCCCGATGGGACTGATTGCCGAAGGCATCCACAGCAACTTCGTGGCACTTTCACTCTACTCGGTCGCGCTGATTTGGCTTCTGCTGAAGTTGCTCCATGCCACAGGCGCGCTGCAGCGTGCGTCCCGCCGGCCAGCCGCCGTGCCGGCCGCACCGGGCGTCGTCCATGTCGCACCTGCCGGGCCATCCCGATGACCCGGATCTTCCTCAATGGCAAGTTCACCGCCCAGCGCATCACCGGCGTGCAGCGGCTGGCGCTCGGTCTCGTCGAGGCGCTCGACAATGCCCTGGCGACACGCGGGTCCGCGGACCAATGGATCCTGCTGTGCCCTCCCGGCGCAACGCCACCGCCACTGCGCCACATCACGATCCGGACCTGTGGCGCGCGCCGTTTCGGCTTGCATTTCTGGGAGCAACTGGCGCTCCCGTGGGCGAGCCGCGGAGGCCGGCTGGTGAACCTCTCGGGGCCCGCGCCCCTGCTGAAGCGGGGGCAAGTCTGCATGCTTCCCGATGCGGCCGTGTTCGACCAGCCGGCCGCCTACACCAGGTCATTCGCCGCCTGGTACCGCTTCCTCTTCAAGCGCCTGGCCGCATCGGCCGCGCTGCTGCTGACGATCTCGCGCTTCTCGCAGGCGCGCCTGGCGCAGCGGCTCGGCATTGCGCCGGGCCGCCTGAAGGTGGTTCCCTGCGCCGCGACGCACATGCAGTCGATCGCACCGGACGATGCCGCACTGCGGCGCCTCGCACTGACCGGCGTGCCGTACCTGCTGGCCGTCGGCAGCGCAAACCCGACCAAGAACCTGCCGGCTCTGGTCGAGGCCTTCGGGCGCCTGCCGCATCCCGACCTGAGGCTGGTGCTGGTCGGTGGAACGAACAGCGCCGTGTTCGCCGGGGAGACGGCGCAACGCGAAGATGCACGCATCGTGCGCACCGGGCCGGTCAGCGATGGGCAATTGAAGTCGCTGTATGCCAACGCGCTGGCCTTCGTCTTCCCTTCGCTGTATGAAGGCTTCGGCTTGCCGCCCCTGGAGGCGATGTCGCTGGACTGCCCGGTCGTGGCGTCGAATGCAGCATCGATCCCCGAGGTGTGCGGCGACGCAGCGGTTTATTTCGATCCGACATCGATCACGGACATGGCAGGGGCCATTGCCCGCGTCGTCGACGATGCAGGCCTGCGCGCCGACCTGCGTCGCCGTGGCGCGCAACGGTTCGCCATCTTCACCTGGGACGCGGCCGCGCAGCTGCTGCTCCAACACCTGGAACATGCCGGCCTCGCCGGCCTCGCCGGACGAGGTCACGTTTGAAAACCTTGCAGATCAGCAAGTTCTATCCCCCGGTGATGGGCGGCATCGAGTCCGTCGCCTTCGAGCTGACAGAGGGATTGAACCGCCAGGGCGTCGAGACCGACGTGCTGTGCGCACACACCGGTTCCAGTACGCTGCGCGAGCGCAGTGCCGCCGGCTACAGCATCGTGCGGGCCGGTTCGTTGGGCAAGCTGCTGTCGACATCGATGTCGCCGTCGATGCTGCTGGAGGCACGCCGCATGTGCGACGACTACGACGTCATCCAAGTGCAGATGCCCGACCCGATGGCTGCGCTGGCCCTGTGGTTCGCCCGGCCACGCGCGAAAATCGTGCTTCACTGGCAGAGCGACGTGATCAACCAGCGCCGCGCTCTGAAGCTGTACGAGCCGCTGCAGCACTGGCTGTTGCGACGCGCCGACGCGATCATCGCGACGACGCCGCCATACGCCGAGGCCTCGCCCTCGCTGCAGGCCTGGAAGTCCAAGGTCGAGGTCATCCCGCTGGGCATCACGCCGATCGACAGCCGCGGCGCCGCCGACAAGGCACGCGCACTGCGCGAGCGCTTCGGCGGACGCAAGATCGTGTTCTCGCTCGGCCGCATGACCTACTACAAGGGCTTCGACGTGCTGATCGACGCGGCACGTTCGCTCCCTGCCGACGCGGTGGTGGTGGTCGGCGGCGGCGGCGAGCTGCTGCAAACCTACCGCGATCGCGTCGCCGCCGAGGGACTGGCCGGACGCATCGAGTTCGTCGGCCGCATTCCCGACGAGGACATCCCCGGCTATTTCGAGGCCGCATCGGTGTTCTGCCTCAGCTCGATCGTGCGCGCCGAGGCCTACGGCGTGGTGCTGCTCGAAGCCATGGCGATGGGCAAGCCGATCGTGACGACCGACATTCCCGGGTCCGGCGTTCCCTGGGTCAACCAGCACGAGGTCACAGGCCTCAACGTGCCGGTGAGCGACGGCCGCGCGATGGCCGCTGCGCTCACCCGCATCCTGCAGGACGATGCCTTGGCCGCGCGCTTCGGGGCAGCCGGAAAGGAGCGCTTCCTGACGCAGCTGACGGCCGAGTCGATGGTGTCGCGCACGCTGTCGCTGTACCGGCGCCTGCTGGCCGGCGCGGTGGAACCACGCGTCTCCCCAAACCTATAATCCTGGCCTCTTGCCTGCTCCGGTCCTTCGATCCTTCGAAACATCCCCATGACACGTACCGCCTTCATCACCGGAATCACAGGCCAGGATGGCGCCTATCTGGCAGAGCTGCTGCTGTCCAAGGGCTACCGCGTGTTCGGCGCGTATCGCCGCACCAGCTCGGTCAACTTCTGGCGCCTGAACGAGTTGGGCATCGGCAGCCACGCGAACCTGAAGCTGGTTGAGTTCGACCTGACCGATCCTGGTGTCTGCACCTCGCTGATCCAGCGCATCCAGCCTGACGAGGTCTACAACCTGGCGGCGCAGAGCTTCGTCGGCGTGTCATTCGAGCAACCCACGACCACCGCGCAGATCACCGGTGTCGGCGCGCTGCACCTGCTCGAGGCGATCCGGCTCGTCAACCCGAAGATCCGCTTCTACCAGGCCTCCACCTCCGAGATGTTCGGCAAGGTGCAGGCGATCCCGCAGTCTGAATCCACCGCGTTCTATCCGCGCAGCCCGTACGGCGTGGCCAAGCTGTACGCGCACTGGATGACGGTGAACTACCGCGAAGCCCATGGCATCTTCGGTTCCAGCGGCATCCTCTTCAATCATGAGTCCCCGCTGCGTGGCCGCGAGTTCGTGACCCGCAAGATCACCGATGCGTTCGCGCGCATCCGTGCCGGCGAACTCGACACGCTCGAGCTGGGCAACCTGGACGCCAAGCGTGACTGGGGCTATGCGCGCGAGTACGTCGAAGGCATGTGGCTGATGCTGCAGGCCGACCATCCCGACACCTACGTGCTCGCCACCAACCGGACCGAGACGGTGCGCGACTTCGTGCGCATGGCCGCCAAGGCGGCCGGCTACGAGTTGCGCTTCGAAGGAGAGGCCGAACGCGAGGTGGCCATCGACGAGGCAAGCGGCCGCACGCTGGTGCGCGTGAACCCGGAGTTCTACCGACCGGCCGAGGTCGAGCTGCTGATCGGTGACCCGGGCAAGGCCGAGCGCGAGCTGGGCTGGAAAGCGAAGACGACGCTTGAGGAGTTGTGCGCCAAGATGGTCCAGGAAGACATCCGCCGTGTCGAGCGCGGCGTGTCGTTCTGAGATGTCCGCCAAGGCGCCGCGAGTCCTGGTCACGGGGCTGAACGGGTTCACCGGACAGCACTTGGCCAGCGTGCTGCAGCGCGCAGGCTACGAGGTCCACGGCACGATCCGCAGCGACGAGGCTCCCGATGCCACCCACCACGTCGCCGACCTGTCGGACGTGGCTGCCCTGCGCGCGGTGATCGACCGCGTGGCACCTCGCCACGTGGTGCACCTGGCGGCGATCTCGTTCGTCGCGCATGACGATGCCGATGCCATCTACCGGACCAACATCGTCGGCACCCGCAACCTGCTGCGCGCACTGTCGGACTCCGGCGCTGTCGCCGCGGGGCTCGGCACCGTGCTGCTGGCCAGCAGCGCCAACATCTACGGCAACGCCCTGGTCGATCCGATCACCGAAGAGCAGCCGGCACAGCCGGCCAACGACTATGCCGTCAGCAAGTCGGCGATGGAGCAGATGGCTGCGCTGTGGACCGGCAAGCTGCCGATCACGGTGGTGCGCCCGTTCAACTACACCGGCGCCGGCCAGTCGAAGCAGTTCCTGATCCCGAAGATCGTCGACGCCTTCGCGCGCCGGGCTGAATCGCTCGAACTGGGAAACCTCGACGTCGATCGCGACTTTTCCGATGTTCGCGATGTCGTCGAGGCTTATGGCCGCCTGCTCGATGCCTCGCCTCGCGGCACCTTCAACGTTTGCTCCGAGCGCGGCTGCAGCCTGCGTGAGGTCCTTCGCCTCGTGTCCGACCTGTCGGGGCACGAGATCGACGTTCGCGTCAACCCGGCCTTCGTGCGCGCCAACGAGGTCAAAAGCCTGCGTGGCAGCGCCGCGCGGCTGCGTGCGCTGCTGCCCGACTGGCAGCCACGCCCATTGCGCGACACGTTGGACTGGATGCTGCAGCAAGCATCCCCCTGATCGACTCGCGTCGGCGGACCGCACCGGCCGGGCCGGCCCCCGTCACCGAACGACGCCCTTCCAGACACGACTCCATGATCTACTTCGCCAGCTGTTTCCTGGTCGGCCTGCTCGCCACCTTGCTCATCATGCGGTCGTCGATGCGGCATGGCCACCTGTCGGCCGACTACGACCTGACCGGGCCGCAGAAATTCCATGCCCGCGTGGTGCCGCGCGTCGGCGGTGCGGGCGTGATGGCCGCCGTGCTGGCGGGCGCGGGCATTGCGCAATGGCACGATGCGGCGGTCGCTCCCTGGCTGTGGCTGCTGATCCTCTGCAGCCTTCCCGCGTTCATCGCAGGCATCACCGAGGACCTGACGAAGAACGTCTCGCCGCGTCGTCGCCTGTTGGCGGCAGCCGTCTCGTCTGCCCTCGGCATCTGGCTGCTCGACGCGGTGATCGGCCGCACCGACATCCCCGGCATCGACACGGCGATCCGCTGGCTGCCGTTCGCGTGGCTGCTGACCGTCTTCGTCGTCACAGGTGTCTCCAATGCCATCAACATCATCGACGGCTTCAACGGCCTGGCCTCGATGTGCGTGCTGATGATGGTGCTGGCGCTGGCCTACGTGTCGTTCCAGGTTGGCGACACCTTCGTCTTCACGGCCGCGTTGATCACAGCCGGGGCCGTGCTGGGCTTCTTCGTCTGGAACTTCCCGGCCGGCCTCATCTTCCTCGGGGACGGCGGCGCCTATCTGCTCGGTTTCCTGCTGGCCGAGCTGAGCATCCTGCTGGTCCATCGCAATCCCGGCGTGTCGCCGATGTTCCCGCTGCTGCTGTGCGCGTACCCGGTGTTCGAGACGATCTTCACGATGTACCGGCGCAAGTTCGTGCGCGGGGTCGCCACCGGTGCGCCCGACGGCATCCACCTGCACACGTTGATCCACCGCCGGCTGATCCGCTGGACGCTCGAGAACAACCTCGAACGACGCAGGCTGACACGGCGCAACTCGATGACCTCGCCCTACCTGTGGCTGCTGTGCCTGCTGTCCATCATCCCGAGCGTGCTGTGGTGGAACAGCAGCGCCATCCTCGCCTGGTTCCTGCTGGTTTTCGTGGTCGTGTACGTGTGGCTGTACTCGCGCATCGTGCGCTTCAAGACGCCGCGCTGGATGGTGTTTCGCCGAACCCGCTGACGGATGGCCGGTTCAGCGAGATGAAAGCCGGAACACTTCGTTGTTCTGCTGAATCTCGTCGAAAGCGGGCGGTACGTCGCCCGCGACGATCAGCGGGACCTTGTCATCGACCAACCATTGCGGCAGCGGGCAGCCGTTGCGTCGGTACTGCGTGGTATTGCACCAGACGCTGGAGCGCAGAGGGTGGTCGGAAAACACCACGATCGTGAACCGGCGATCCGGCTCGCGCGTCACCTCGGCCACCACCCGGTCGACCAGGCGCACGGCGCGCGAGATGTTGTTGGCGTAGTGCGTCGACAGGGGCTCACCGCCACCCTCGCCGGGCGGGTGAGGCAGGGGCACATGCGCGAACAGGAAACCACCCTCTCGCCACACGCGAGCGGCATCTATCCCCTGCTCGATGCGCGTGGCCAGAGCCGACCAGGTCTCGCCACCCAGTGCTGCACATCGGTTGTCCGCTGCGGCCCCCGCCTTGTTCGACAGCCAGACGGACCTGCGCAACGCCGCACACCACCAGCGTTCGGCCTCGAGCGCCGGAGAACTGGGAAATGCCTGGACGCAGCTGCGCAGGCCGCTGATCTTGCAGTAGGGCTCATAGAAGCCAACGACATCGACATCCGGTCGGCTCGCGATCACCTTGGAAAAATCGAGGACGCGCCCACCGCTGCACACCGTGGCAATCGAGCACGGCTTGGCATCCGGAAAGCGCCCGCCCGCGAACATGGCAGGCACCACCTTCGCCGTTGCATCGCCTACCGGCACCAGGGACTTGATCCGCACGCCACGACCTGCCTTGGCCAAGGCCTCGACGATCGGTCCGGCGGAGGAGGCATTCAGCTCGTCCAGGAGCAGGAAGACCACCGTGTCGCGCGCACCGGCCGGCTGCGCCCCACCCGGCCAGGCAATCGTCGGCGCATGGATCGCCGCCACGATCGGCTGGCTGGCAACGAACAAGACGGCGACTGCGCAGACAGCCCGCCTGATCGCAGCCCAGCGCATCGGCGGGACCCGAAGCGCCCACCATGCGCCCGATGCAAAGCAGGCAAAACCGACGGCGTGCACCAGCTCACGTCCGGTACCTTCTGCTGCCAACAGGCCGCTGACCGCGTCGCCGAAGATGTCCAGCCAGAAGGCGAACGACACGAACAGGCCGACGCGGGACACGACGTCGAACCTGGGCGATCGGCCCGGCCTCGCGAACCAGAGCACGGTCAGCAGGATGGCAAGCCAAGCGGCACCCACCAACAACAGGCCAGGCAGTTCCGCCCAGAAGCGGTAGTACAGCTCGCGCAGCGCCAGCTCGCCGGCAACGGACAACAGCACCAGCGTCGCAACGACGAGGTCCTTGCGGGAAGCGGAGGAAATCATTCAGTCGTGATTCGCAGCAATGCCAACGTGCGGGGGGCCGGCGACAACGCAAGCTCAGCCTCGACGCTGAAGCCCGCCTCGATGAATGCGGCGCGTTGGCGGTCCGACGTGAACTCTTGCGGAGAACGTTGCCTTTGCCTGCACAACGAGGCCAGCTGGGCGTCCGCCACATCGATGAATTCGACGATCAGCCAGCCGCGGGAACAGGCTCGAGCAAAGCCGGCAATCTCACGCAGCGGGATCGAGGCCCCGATCGCCAGGTGGTGGATCAGCGCCAGCATCATCACCAAGTCGAACTGCCCGGCCAGCCGCGACGCCAGCCCTGGGTGCTCGGCGCCTGCCCAACCCCGCCCGCCGCCGATGTCATCCAGCTGGGCAATCACGGGATGCAGGCGAGCACCGGCCGGAGCATGGCGGAAGAGTCGCTCGATGCTGTCGTGGTCGGCATCCAGCGAAACCACCTGTGCGCCGGTGCCGGCCGCCATGCGCGAATACTCGCCGGTGTTGCAGCCCATGTCGATCACCCAGGCCGGCGCAATACGAGCCAACCACTCGGCCAGCACGCGCCGCTTGGTATCCAGGCTGTCGCCTTCGTAGTGCGGACGATCCTGTTCGTAGCTGGACCAGCCCGGCGCAGTGGCCCTGCGCGGAGCCGACGGCGCGACACCGTTGAGCATCCAATCGAGCGCCGCATGGAGGCCAGTACGAAACGACACGGCGGCACCAGGCGACGCTGTATCGGCCGCCGACACAACACTGGAATGTGCCTGCCCCAGGCGCCCCCCTTCGCCCAGCAGCAACGAGCCGTAGCGGCTCAAGTACAGCGAGCGCCCGAGCAGCTGGCGCGCAGTCGATGCAGACATGCCGTCGCGTCCCATCGCGAACACTTCATGCCCTCTCAGGCCGCGACGCCGCGAGGCCAGCAGCGGAAACAGGAAATGGCGAGCGAACTGGCCCATCGCCCACCACTTGCGCTCCGCCAGCGGCACGAAGGAAAGGAGATCACAGAACACCGGGCGGCAACCATCGAACAGCACGTTCCAGGCGGACGCGTCCTTCAGGTCGAAGCCGGCCTGCACCGCCTCCTGCTGCAGATCGAGCGTCAACCTCGCCGCCGCGTGAAGCTGCGCATCGCACCATTCGGTGGGTTGCGTCACGAAGGGAAAGCGAGGCGATTGCAGGGTGGTTTCATCCAGCCATTCGAAGCCCACCATGCGCTGGTCGGCAACCCAGCCGGAAGCCAGCTGCGAACGAAGAAAATGTCCCGACGGCAATGGCTGCACCAACGTGCGCAACACCCGCTCGCCTTCGAAGCGGATGCGGCCCTGCGGGTCTCTCATTTGTGGCGCAACCGCTCGATCAGTCGCTTGATCGCTTGCCACGGACTGCGCACGAACACGATGACCGCACCGATCGCGGCGATCAGGCCCTGCCACAGCAGCATCCCGCTTCCGGGGTCGATGTAGGCGTAGGCAGTGGCGGGCAGGCAGCAGACCAGCACGGCCAGGAACAGGAGGCGGTTCTTCACGGCGACGGGGTTTCCTGGAATCGAGCGTTGGATTGTCACAGTTTTGTGACGAGGTCCCAAACGGCTCAATCGGGCCGCTTGTATTCGGGCACCAACGCCTGGAGCAAGCGACGGCACTCGGCCGGCGGCGTTGCCGTGGACGTGCTGCCGAGGAAGGCATGCAGCCGCTCCAGCCAGATCCCGCTGGCCGGTTCCTGCAGCTGCGCCACCCGCAACCGTGGGTGTGCCGATGCCAGCGTCGCGTCCGCATCGGCGAGCAATTCCTCGAACAGCTTCTCGCCCGGCCGCAGGCCGCTGAACACGATGCCGATCTCGCCGTCGCGGTGCCCGGACAGCCGGATCAGGTCGCGCGCCAGGTCGACGATGCGCACCGGCTCGCCCATGTCCAGCACGTAGACCTGGCCGCTTTCGGCGAGCGCGGCGGCCTGCAGCACCAGCCGCGCCGCCTCGGGAATGGTCATGAAGTAGCGCGTGATGTCGGGATGGGTGACGGTGACCGGCCCGCCCTTGGCGATCTGCTCCTTGAACTTCGGGATCACGCTGCCGCTCGACCCCAGCACGTTGCCGAAACGCACAGCCGCGAAGGTCGTCCGCAGTCCCTGGGTCGACAGGTGCGACAGCACCATCTCCGCAGCCCGCTTGCTCGCGCCCATGACATTGGTCGGGTTCACGGCCTTGTCGGTCGAGATCAGCACGAATCGTTCGGCACCGGCCTCTGCCGCTGCGCTGGCGGCCTGAAGCGTTCCCAGCGTGTTGTTGTGCAGCGCCATCCACGCGTTCTCGTCCTCCATCAGCGGCACATGCTTGTACGCCGCGGCATGCAGCACCAGTTGCGGCCGCCAGGTGTTGCACGCGTGCCCGATCTGCTCGCGGCTCTTCACATCGCCGATCAGGCGCACCAGCGGCAGGTGCGGATGCAGCTCGCTGAGCTGCTGCTCGATCTGGTACAGCGCCAGCTCGCTCAACTCGAACAGCACCATGCGGGCCGGACCGTAGCGCGCGACCTGTCGACACAGCTCGGACCCGATCGAGCCACCGGCACCCGTCACCAGCACCGTCTTGCCCGAGATCAAGCCGGAAACGCCCGCTTCATCCAGCAGCACCGGCTCACGGCCGAGCAGGTCCTCCGGTTCGATGTTGCGCACCCGCTCGATGCGCGCGCTGCCGTCCTGCAGTTCGCTGGCCGACGGCACCATCAGCACCGGCAGCCCCGTCGCCGACGCCAGCTCGATGGCGCGGCGGCGCTGGGCGGCCGTGGCGCCGGGCAGCGCCACGATCACGTGCGTCGCGGCGCCGCGGAGCTCTTCGCGTCCCAGGTCCTGCAGCGTGCCGAGCACCGGCACGCCGCCGATGCGCGCACCGCGCTTGGCAGGGTCATCGTCGAGCAGCCCCAGCACGATCCAGCCCTGGTGGTGGATCGTCGCGAGCAGCCGCTTGGCCGCCTCGCCGGCGCCGATCACCAGCGCGCGCCGGACCTCGGCATCGCCACCGGTGATCTGCGAGCGCGCGTGCTCATACAGCATGCGGTAGGCCACGCGCACCATGCACAGGCCGATCAGCGACACGAAGGGATGCAGGGCCAGCACCGCCCGCGGCACCTCGGCCAGCTGCGCCATCAGCACCACGGCGGCGCTGAGCATTCCGCTGACCAGGCACGCCAGTGTCAGGCGCTTGACCTCCCCGAAGCCGGAGAACCGCCACATGCCGCGCGGAATCCCTGCCGCCGCGAACACGACCAGGTAGGCGGCGACCACGAGCGCCATCACCCACCCATCGTAGGAGGGCCGCGCATGCAACCAGCGTTCGAAGCCGAGACGGAACAGGTAGGTGGCGTTCCAGCAGATCGCGACGATCACGCCGTCGATCAGCAACGACACCGGCCGGCGGTACGGGCGCACGCGCGCCAGCGCGAGGTCGAGACGGTGCCAGATGGAAAGATGAGCGCTCATGGGGCGGGCAGGGTCAGCGCAGCCACAGGCGGCGCAAGGTCCGCCCGATGAGCTGCAGATCGGTCCGCACCGACATGTGATCGACATAGTCGGCCGCGCTGCGCAACTTCGCCGGCATGACCTGCTCGATGTAGGTGCGTTCCGGATCCGCGGCGCGCGCGAGCAGGTCGCTCTCGTCGCGGAACTCGATGGAGGCGGGGTCGGTGATGCCGGGACGCACGCTGAGCACCTTCTCGCGCAGCGCCGGCGGATAGAGCGCGACATAGCGCGGCACCTCGGGACGCGGCCCGACCAGGCTCATCGTGCCGGCCAGCACGTCGATCAGCTGCGGCAGCTCGTCCAGCTTGTGGCGTCGCAGCAGGTGCCCGACCCGGGTGATGCGCGCATCGGCGCCCACCGTGATCTGCGATCCGTGCTCGTGCGGCGCATGCCGCATCGTGCGGAACTTGTGGATGAGAAAGCCCTTCCCCAGCCGCCCGACACGTTCCTGCCGGA
This sequence comes from Rhizobacter sp. P5_C2, assembly GCF_054049715.1. NCBI lineage: Bacteria > Pseudomonadati > Pseudomonadota > Betaproteobacteria > Burkholderiales > Sphaerotilaceae > Rhizobacter > Rhizobacter sp. P5_C2. The sequence goes on from NZ_JBFULV010000024.1 coordinate 87,341, forward strand.
AGAACACCGGCCCCGGCGAATCGAGCTTGATCCACGCAGCGATCGCCAGGAAGAACGGAGACAGCACGATCAGCCCGGCGGCCGATAGCACCAGGTCGAAGACACGCTTGCCCATCTGCCGGCTCAGGCCAGGGTCGCGCGGACCACGTCGGCGACGCGCTTCACGTCGCCATCGGTCATCCGCGTGTACAGCGGCAGGCTCAGCATCCGCTCGTACGCCAGCTGCGATTGCGGGAACTGCGCCGGCTTCAGGTCGTAGCGCTCGCGCCAGTACGGCTGCAGGTGCAGCGGGATGTAGTGCACGCTGCAGCCGATGCCGGCGGCGAACAGGCGCTCGATCAGCACGTCGCGCGACACCTTCGCACCGTCGGCCAGCCGCAGCACATACAGATGCCAGGCATGCTGCTCTCCCGCGGGCGGCTTGGGTGGCAGGACCACCGGCAGCCCGGCCAGCGCCTCGTCGTACAGCGCCGCCAGTTCCGTGCGCCGCTGCTGGAACGCACGCGCCCGCTTCAGCTGATGGATGCCCAGCGCCGACGCGATGTCGGTCAGGTTGTACTTGAACCCCGGCGCGACGATCTCGTAGTACCAGCTCGGCACCTTCGCGGTGAAGCGGTCGAACGCATCGCGGCTCATGCCGTGCAGCCGCATCACCTTGATGCGCTTCGCGAGCTCGGCGTCGCGCGTGACGACCATGCCGCCCTCGCCGGTCGTGATGGTCTTGTTGGCGTAGAAGCTGAACACCGTGACGTCGGAATCGAGCGTGCCGACCAGCCGGCCGCCGACCGTCGTCGGCAACGCGTGCGCCGCATCCTCGACCACCTTCAGTCCGTGCCGCTTCGCCAGCGCCAGCAGCGACTGCATGTCGGCCGCGAGCCCGGCGTAGTGCACCGGCAGGATCGCCTTGGTGCGCGGCGTGATCGCGGCCTCGACCACGGCGACGTCGATGCACAGCGTGCGCGGATCGATGTCGACCAGCACCACGTCGGCGCCGAGGTAGCGCACCACCTCGGCGGTGGCGGTGAAGGTGTGCGTGGTCGTGATGACCTCGTCGCCCGGGCCGATGCCCAGCGCCTCGAGCGCCAGGTGCAGCCCGGCGGTGGCCGAATTGACGGCCATCGAGTGCAGTCCCGGGTCGCCGAGGAAGGCGGTGAAGTCTTCCTCGAAGCGCTTGGTCTTCGGGCCGGTCGTGACCCAGCCGGATTTCAGCGTGTCGACGACTTCGGCGATTTCTTCGTCGCCGATCTCGGGCAAGGCGAAGGGGAGGAACGGCAGCGATGCCGGTGTGGAAGTGTTCATGAGGAGGCGCCCGTTTCCCAGGGATTCAGGACAAGGACCCCGGGCAGGTGGTCGAAGTCCTTGGTGTTGCGCGTGGCCAGCGGCACGCGGTGGTGGGCGGCGATGGCCGCAATCTGTCCATCCTCCACCGAGATCGGCCGGCCCCGCCGATGGCGCAGCGCAACGATGGCAGCGTACTGCTGCGCAGCCGCCGCGTCGAACGGCAGGTTCATGCCCTGGAATTCCTGTTCGAACATCTGTTCAGCCACCTCCGCCAGCGCGCTGCGCTTCTTGCCCGCCGGCAGCAGCGCGATGCCCAGCAGGATCTCGGCCTGCGTGATCGCGCAGACCAGAAAGCGTGTCTTCGTGCCGTGCGCGGCAAACCAGTCGAGCACGGCCGGGTCCGGGCGCGGGCGCATCAGCTCCGACAAGACGTTCGTGTCCAGCAGCACACGGGCAGGATTCACTTGCCGCTCCACTTGGGCGGCGGCCGCGGCGCCTGCCGCTGCGGCAGCGGAAGCTCGTCGACCGCCACCTTGGCAAAGCGCTGCTGGATGCGTTGCGCAAACGGCTCGTCGGGTGCCGGCCCCAGCACGGCCTGTTCGAGGATGTCCCGGGCCTGTTGCTCCATCGAGACCCCCCGCCGGGCCGCGAGCACCCGAAGCTCGGCTTTCACACGCTCGCTCATGCTGCGGATCATCAACGTGGCCATGCCGCTCCCCCGGTAGAAAAAGGAGGCGTCATTGTAGTCAATGAATGCATTGCAATCACTTCTCGATCCAGGCAAGGAGATGCGTTCTCAGCAAGGGCATCGCGTTGAAGACCGAATACCACCCGGCCCCGCCCCGGCACACGAACCGGGCGATCGGCGGCGCGAGCGTGACGCGCAGCCGGTCGATGCGCCCCTGCGGGAACAAGGCGCGCACGCGCGCCAGCGGCACGCCGCGCACGTCCGGATTGCGCGGGTTGTCGACGGTGAAGTCGTACCACAGCACCGCGCCGCCCGGCTTCACCCAGCGCCACATCGCCTCCGCCAGCCGCTGCTGGAACGCATCGTCGAGCAGCGACGAGAACACGGTGGCGACGAACACCAGGTCTTGCGACGCCTCGGCGATCGGCGCCTGCAGCGCGTCGCCTTCGTGCAGCGCCAGCGCCGCCGGCAGGCAGCGGCGCGCCTCGGCGACGCGATCGGGCAGCAGCTCGATGCCGCTCAGGTGCTCGGCCCTGAAGCCCAGCCGCAACAGCTCCAGCAGGTTGCCGCCCTGCCCGCAGCCGACCTCCAGCAGGCGCAGCGCCGGCAAGTCGCGCACGCCGTGCCGCGCGAACAGCGTCAGCATCGCGCGCTGCCGCTCGTGCACCGTCTGCCACACCTCCGGGCGCAGCATGCTGTAGCGGTCGCCCACCTGGCGGCGCGCATAGCGTTCGGCGACCCGATCCGGTTCTCGGCTCATGCGTCGCGGCCCTCCTGCATGGCGTCGACGAAGCGGCGCGCCAGCACTGGATAGCTGTGATAGGCCAGCACGAACGCGCGGCCGCGTTCGCCCATCGCGCGGCGCGCCTCTGGCCCGGCGGCGATCAACTCGTGCAGGCCGCGTACCACCTGCGGCGCATCCTCCGGCGCCACCGTCACGCCGCAGCCGGCCTCGGCCACCGGGTCGTTGCCGGCCTCCACCGAATGCAGCACCGCGCAGCGGGCCATCATGTAGTCCATCAGCTTGTTCGGCGCGATGCCGAAGCGGTAGATCGGCGTGCGCTGCCAGCCGATGTAGGCGATGTCGACCTCGCGCAGCAGCGCCGGGATCTGCGTCTTCGGGATCGGCGCGAACAGCGCGACGTTGTGCAGGCCCTCGGCCGCCACGCGCTGCGCCAGCCGCGCCTTCTCCATGCCGTCGCCGACCAGCACGAAGGCCACCGGCTCGTCGCGCATCAACGCTGCGGCATCGAGCAGCACGTCGAGCGCGTTCGGCAGGCCGTGCGAACCGGCATAGCCGACCACCGCACGGCCCTGCGCCTTCTGTGCCGCGATGTGGGCGGCGATGGCCGCCTCCAGCGGCGCCGGCTCGCCGGCCCAGTCGTCCGGCGAGATGCCGTTCGGCACGATGTGCAGCTTGCGCAGGTCGAGCCCGTGCGCGGCCATGTGCTGCGCCACCTTCGGCAGCATCGAGACGACGCGGTCGGCCACGCGGTACGCATCGTCCTCGGCCTTCTGGCACAGCAGCGCGAACGGGTGCCGCGGCGACATGCCCGACAGCTCGATCGGCGACAGCGGCCACAGGTCGTGCACCTCGAACACCAGTGTCGCGCGCGCCCGCCGCGCGATGCGGCGCGCCACCCAGATGTCCATCGGGTAGGTGCTCGACGCGATCACGACGTCGGGCCGGAACTCGTCGACCACCGCCGCGCTGCGGCGCCAGACCCGCGCCAGGAAGACCGCGATGTTGCGCACCCGGCCGAGCCCGTTGCCCTGGTAGCGCGGCGCGGCGATCCAGTCGTACTCGATGCCGTCGACCTGCTCGCGGCCCGGTGCCGGCTGGCGCGAGCGCACGTGCGAGACGGTCGCGGCCACGATGCGCACGCGGTGGCCGGCGCGCACCCACTCGCGCGCCAGGTAGTACGGCCGGTACTCCATGCCCAGCGCCGGCGTGCCGGCGTAGTGGTTCAGGTACAGGATGTTCATGGCGCCGGGTCTCCGCGAGTGCCGGGCGCAGACAGCGCCTCCAGCCGGCGCACGTAGGCCGCGACGCTGTCGTCGAACATCGCATGCGCGGCGATCCAGGCGCGCAGACCGGCCGCCACCTCGTCGGCACGCTCGGCGAGCGACTGCAGGCGCTGCGATGTGGGCATCTCGCCATCGGCCAGCACGATGCCGTTGCGACCATCCTGCACCAGCTCGCGGTTCGCCGGCAGGTCCGACAGCAGCGGGATGCAGCCGTGGGCCATCGCCTCCAGCACCGAGACCGACACCGAATCGCTGAGCGGCAGGCTGAGGTACCAGCGCGCGCGGCCGTACCACTGCGCTTGCGTCGCCGCGTCGAGCCGGCCGACGAACTGCACGCGCCCGGCGAGGTCGGGCCGGGCCGCGCGCGCCTCCAGCGCAACGCGCAGCGAACCGTCGTTGGCGACGACCAGGCGCGCCGCGGGCCGGTCGGCGGCGAGCGCCGCGAACACATCGAGCACGCGCTCCGGCGCATAGATCGCTTCCAGCCCGCGGTTCGCGAAGAACAGCTCCGGCTCCTTGGTCGCCGCGATCGGCGGCATCGCCTCGAGCCCGAACGGAAACACCATCACCTCGCCGGCGCCGAGCGCGCGCATGCGCTCGGCCATGTGGGCCGAGTCGCTGGTGGCGAGGCTGCAGGCGGCCAGCACGCGTCGCGTCAGCCAGCGCATCGGCGCACTGCGCACCGGCGCGACCAGGATATCCGAGCCCCAGGCCGAGCCGGCGATGCGCGCCCGCACGCCGCCCAGCCGCAGCGCCAGCCAGGCCAGCGTGCCGTGCGAACTGAGGTAGTGCGGCGCCAGCCAGTCCGGCCCGATCGCGCGCAGCCAGCGGACCACCCGCGGCAGCTGGCGCAGCAGGCCGATGTTGCCGCCAGCGAAGTTCGGCCGCGTGTCCAGCGCCAGCCGCCGCGCGGCCGGCAGCACGGCATCGAAGCCGGCATCGAAGCCGCGGCTCGACACCGCCCACAGCTCGACCCGGCCGTGCAGCGCGCGCGCCCACTTCAGCAGGTGCGGGCTCTGGCCGTCGCCGATCAACACCAGCTTCAGCGTCATCGCGGCGGAACCTCGCCGGCCCAGGCCTCGTACAACGGCCGCAGCGACGGGTAGCGGTCCAGCAGGCGGGCATCGGCGCGCCGCGTATCGCCGACGACGCGCGCCGGCCGGCCTTCGAGCACCGCGAAGTCCGGGTACTCACCGCGCACGAAGCTGCCGGCGCACACCAGCGTGCCGCGGCCGAGCCGCGTGTTGGCTTCGATCAGGCTGTGCGGGCCGATGAACGAATAGGCACCGATCTCGATTGGTCCGGCGATCCAGCCCGGCCGCGGCTGCGCGGCCGGCCAGTTGGTGTAGCCGTCGCCGAGCAGGCGCTGCGAGCGGTGCGATGCATGCGTCACCAGGCTGCAGTGGCTGGTCACCTGCACGCCGTCGCCCAGCGTGATGCCGCCACTCGCCTCGATGAAGTTGAACGGCCCGATGTAGACGTGGTCGCCCAGCACCAGCCGCTCTTCGTGCTCGATGCAGCTGGCCGGCGACAGCCGGGTGTTCGCCAGCAGCCGGCCGCCCGAGCGCTCGCCGAACACGATGCGGTACATCAGCAGCCGGGCCACGCGGCGGCGCCAGCGGTTCAGGGTTGCTCGCAGCAGGTTCTTCATCGTGTCGCCGAAGGGTTGGCCGGCACCATGGCATCCGCGCCGGCCGGCATCGGCCAGTGCGCCAGGCACCAGAAATAAAGGCCGAAGTAGCCGGCCATCGCCGCCGACACCGCCCAGCCCGCACCGGCCAGGCCGCCCAGCGCCAGCCCCGCGGCCAGCGCGGCGACGAAGGCCACCTGCCCCGCAAGCGCGAGCTTCAGCGCCCAGGCCTGGGCCTGCCACGCCATCGTCACCACCGCCAGCGGGCTGGCGACGAAATGCAGTCCGACGTAGAGCGCGAGGGCGCGGGCCAGCACGCCCGCCTCGCGCCAGGCCGGACCGAACGCGGCCTCGAAGGCCCATGGCCCGGCGAGCCACAGCAGCAGCACCAGCGGCGCGGCCAGCAGCGCCAGCAGGCCCATCACGCGGCGCACCGCGTGGCGGGCCTCGGGCGTGGCGCCAGCCGCGGCGAGCTTCGGGTACAGCGCCTGCGACACCGCGCTGCCGACCAGCGTGGCCGGCGCCTTCAGGTAGCGCAGCGCCAGGCCCCAGAAGCCGGCTTCGGCCGGGCCGAGGACGGCGGCGATCAGCACCAGGCTCAGCGTGTCCTGCAGCGCGCCGGCGAACGCATGCGGCGTGTTCAGCAGCGGAAAGGCCCGGTGCCGGCGCGCCACCTCGGCCAGCGCCGGTGCCTGCGGCAGCGCGCCGCGCCACGGCAGGCGCAGCACCGCGGTGGCCACGGCGGTGC